>NZ_CFHWAF010000089.1:0-12321 GCF_984452065.1 Hoeflea sp.
GGAATGCGGACATCTGTGTCCCGTCACAATGACCAATGCGTCGCTTGCCTCGATCCGCCAGAACCCGTCCGTTCACAAGATCTGGGCGCCCAAGATCCTGTCGAGAAGCTACGACTCCTCGCAAAAACCGGTGGGCGCGAAAAGCAGCGCCACCATCGGCATGGGCATGACCGAGAAGCAGGGCGGAACCGATGTGCGCGCCAACACCAGCCGGGCGGACAAGGCCGGGGAGGGGGTCTATCGGCTCACCGGCCATAAATGGTTCATGTCGGCGCCGATGAGCGATGCATTCCTGATGCTGGCGCAAATGCCGGAGGGGCTTGGCTGTTTTCTCGTGCCGCGCTTCCTCGAGGACGGCAAGACCAACGGCCTTCAGTTCCAGCGCCTGAAGGACAAGCTCGGCAACCGTTCCAACGCGTCGAGCGAGGTGGAGTTCGCCAACGCCTATGGTTATCTGCTCGGCGAGCCGGGAAAAGGGGTTCGCACAATCCTCGAGATGGTGACGCTGACGCGCCTCGACTGCGCGCTTGCATCCGCCGGTATCATGCGCGCCTCGCTGGCCGAGGCTGTCCATCACTGCAGGCAGCGCCAGGTGTTCGGCAAGACGCTCATCGACCAGCCGCTGATGGCGCGCGTCCAGGCTGATATGGCGCTGGATGTCGCCGCCGCGACCGCACTTGTGCTGCGGCTTGCCCGGGCGTTCGACAACGCCGCCGGCGACGAGCAGGAGGCGGCCTATGCCCGGGTTATGACGCCGGTGATCAAATACTGGATATGCAAGATGGCGCCCGCTCTGATCTATGAAGCCATGGAGTGCGTGGGCGGCAACGGTTATGTGGAAGAACGCGCTCTGGCGCGTCACTACCGCGAAGCGCCGGTCAACGCCATCTGGGAAGGTTCGGGCAATGTCATGGCGCTCGATCTCCTGCGCACGCTGGGCAGGGATACGCAGCAACTCGAGGCGGTGATTGCGGCCATTGCGGCCGATCTCGGCCCGTTTTCGAAGCGCACGGTCGATGTGCTCACGGCGGCGACCGCATTGTGCCAGCGCGACGAGGGCGCCGCCCGCCTGCTTTCGGAGCAACTGGCCTATTCGGCGGCCACCGCCGAACTCTACCGGCTTGGCGCGGGGCGGATCGCCGATGCCTTCGCGGAGTCGCGGATGGCCGGCGCCTGGCGCACGACCTACGGCATGCTGGACATGCGCTTCGATGCCGGCCAGATCGTCTCCCTGCTTTATCCCGAGGCGAGATAGCCGGCGGCGAAGATAACCAGCGGTATGGTGAAGAAGGCGGCCGCCGTCTGCAAGGTGGTGACGGTGGCGTAGAGCGTGGCATCGCCGCCCATCTGCCGTGCCAGCAGATAGCCGTTCATCGCCGTCGGAACGCTGCCGCAGATGGCCAGGAGTATCAGCGTTTCGCCCTGGGCGCCGGCCAGAGCGCCGATCAGCACCATGAGCGCCGGGTGGGCGAACAGCTTGAGGAGGACCGGGAGTATGGCGATCGGCTTGGGCCTGACCGTGTCGCGGATGCGCAGGCCGGCCCCGACCATCAGCAGACCCATTCCGAGCGCGGCGCTGGCGATGAGATCGATTGCCTGTTCCAGCGGCGCGTAGACGGGAATGGCGAAATATTGAAACAGCAGGCCGGCCGCACAGGACAGGATCAGCGGATTGGTGGCCAGCTTGCGCGTGAAGACGCGCAGGTCGCGGGTCGGGCTGACAAACCAGACCAGCATGACCACATTGCCGAAATTCAACGGAATGATCACCAGGGCCATGACAAGGGCCGTCAGCGCCAGGCCGGTGTCGCCAAAGAGCTTGTCGGCGATCGCCAGTGCGATGAAGCCGTTCCAGCGGGTCGCCGTCTGGAAAACGGTTGAATAGGCCGCGCCCGATACGCCTCTTTTGCGCATCACCGGCCACAGCAGCAACATCAGCGCAAACATGATGGCGATGGTGAACAGGGATGCGATGCTGATTTCGGTGAGTTCAAGGCCGCTGAAGTCGGCGCGATAGAGCGTCAGGAAAAGCAGCGCCGGAAACAGGACGAAGTAACCGACCTCCTCAAGCCCGTGCCAGACGTTCCGGTCGACAATCGGCAGGCGCTTGAGAACGACGCCAAGCATGACGATCAGGAAGATCGGAAGAATACTCTCGAATATGGGCAGCATGGATCAATCGCCGACGGGTCAAACAGCGTCTCTTAACGCCCGCGGGGTGGCGGCACAAGCAGGCATGCGTGTGTTCGAGGCTGAATATTAACCTTAACAAATGGTTTACGTTGCACCGGCCGGCAAATCGCAGCACAGTCACCGAAGCGCGTCGTATCCGGAAAAAACCGCGGTGGTTTTCCCGGAAAAGATGCCTTTGCCCCTGGATCGAGGGGCCCGCAGGCGAGGACAGACCTTATGAAATGGTTCCTGATATTGTGGTTTGTGCCGATTGCATTGATCACGTCCTGGTACGGCCTGTCCTATCACGACATGCATTTCGGCATCTTCATGCTGACCCGTCAGGTCCATGACATGGTGTTCCAGATCTACGGGAACATACTGGGTATCGCGCCGGAAACCATTCCGCCGCTTTTGTTCAAGGCCATTGTGATCGACAGTCTGATTGTGCTCGGCATCGCCGCGTTCCGCTGGCGCAGGCAGATCACGGCCTGGATCAGGCAGCAGCGTGCCCCGGCCGTCGCCGAAACGGCGACCGGGACCGCTTATGCCGAGTTGCCGGCCGAAAGCGAGGAGAGCCTGTCCAGGGCTCCCTGAAGAATAAAAGCCGCAGCCGCCGAATCGATGCGGTCCGCGCGTTTTTTCCGCGACACGTCCATTTCAAGCAACGCCCGTTCGGCGGCGACGGTTGAAAGCCGCTCGTCCCAGAATGCGAAGCCGAGATCGGTCTTGCCCTCGAGGTTGCGCACGAAAGCGCGCGTCGCCTGGGCCCGCGGCCCCTGACTGCCATCCATATTGACGGGAAGTCCGATAACACAGCCGCCGACGCGTTCGGCTTCGAGCATTGCCAGCAGCTTGTCCGCGTCCCTGGTGAAACACGTCCGGCGCAGGACGTCCCGCGGCGTTGCCAGAGACAAGCCGAGATCACTGACGGCGATGCCGATGGTTTTGGTGCCGAGGTCGAGGCCGGCGAGAACCGATCCCTCGGGCAGGCCGTGTGCCAGTTCCTCCAGCGTCATGACACTCATGGTCGTAAATCCTTTTTGCCGGGGTTGGTTCTTTTCATGGGCGCTGTCAACCCGTAAGCTGTCAGCCGAATACCAACATTCAGCGGGGCATTTCCATGAAAATTCAGTGGCTGGGACATTCGGCGTTTCGTCTTGAGACGGCCAAGGCAACCATACTGATCGACCCGTTCTTTACCGGCAATCCAAGCTTCGAGGGGCAGGACCGCAAGAGCGCCGTCAAGGATGTCTCGCATATCGTCCTGACGCACGGCCATGGCGATCATGTGGGCGACACGGTGGAGATTGCCAGGGAAACTGGCGCGACCGTCATTTCGAACTATGATTTGTGCATGTGGCTCGGTCACCACGGCGGCCTGGAGAAGCTCGATCCGGCAAACACCGGCGGGACCGTTCATCATGACGGTTTTACCGTGACGTTCGTCAATGCGCTGCATTCCTCGGCGCACATCACCAGCGACGGTGTGTCTCACTGCCTCGGCAACGCCAATGGCGTTGTTCTGCATTTCGACGATGATCCGACGCTCCTGCATATGGGCGATACGGACATTTTTTCCGATATGGCGCTCATTGAAGAACTGCATAAGCCGGAGATCGGGATTGTGCCGATCGGAGACCGGTTCACCATGGGCGGTGCCGTGGCCGCGCTCGCGTGCCGGCGCTATTTCAACTTTTCAAGCATCATTCCCTGCCATTTCGGCACCTTTCCGATCATCGATCCGACCGCGGACAAGTTCGTTGCCGCGATGGAAGATGAGGCGGGGAAAGTCCGCACGTCCGATGTCGGCGGCTGGACTGAATTGTAGCGATCGGCGGCCGGCGGGATCGAAACCGGTTCCCTGAACACTTGCCCTGACGCGGCGCCGCGTTTATAGCCACGGTCTGAAAACCCCAACGTTCGGAGCGAAATCCCGATGTCTGTCGATCTTGCAACGGTCAAACGTGTTGCCCGTCTTGCCCGCATTGCCGTCACCGACGATGAAGCGGCGAAGATGGAGGGCGAGCTCAATACGATTCTGGGCTTTGTCGAGCAGCTCGATGAAGTCGATGTCGAGGGCGTGGAGCCCATGACATCGGTCATGCCCATGCCGATGAAGAAGCGCCAGGACGTCGTCAATGACGGCGGCAAGGCGGGCGATATCGTTGCCAACGCCCCGCAGACGGACGAGAACTTCTTCCTTGTCCCGAAGGTTGTCGAATAACCTGATTTCAAAGCGGCCGGGCCGGGGCGGCCGCGGCACCAGTTGCCCGAAGAGTGATCAAAAGACAATGAGCGAACTGACAGGCCTGACCATCGCGCAAGCGCGTGAAAATCTGAGGAACGGCGAAATCAAGTCGATCGAACTGACGGACGCCTATCTGTCGGCCATCGAGCGGGCGAATGCCTCCATCAATGCCTATGTCGCCGTGACCGCCGACAGGGCGCGCGAACAGGCGGCGCAGTCGGACGAAAGGCTTGCAACAGGCAAGGGCGGAGCGCTGGAGGGCATTCCGCTGGGCATCAAGGACCTGTTCGGCACGGAGGGTGTGCACACGCAGGCCTGCAGCCATGTCCTCGACGGCTTCAGGCCGCGTTACGAATCCACCGTCACGTCCAACCTGTGGGCCGACGGCGCGGTGATGCTCGGAAAGCTGAATATGGACGAGTTCGCCATGGGCTCGTCAAACGAGACATCCTATTACGGTCCGGTCACGAACCCGTGGCGCGGCAACGACAACAACAAGGCGCTCGTGCCGGGAGGATCGTCGGGAGGTTCGGCGGCCGCCGTTGCGGCGCATCTTTGCGCCGCCGCGACCGCGACGGATACCGGCGGCTCCATCCGCCAGCCTGCCGCCTTCACCGGGACCGTCGGCATCAAGCCGACCTATGGACGCTGCTCGCGCCGGGGGGTCGTCGCCTTTGCGTCATCGCTCGATCAGGCCGGCCCGATTGCGCGTGATGTGCGCGACGCGGCGATCATGCTCAAATCGATGGCTTCCAGCGACCCGGGGGATACGACGTCCGTGGATATCCCCGTGCCCGATTACGAGGCCGCCATCGGCCAGTCGGTCAAGGGAATGCGCATCGGCATTCCCGAAGAGTACCGCATGGATGGCATGCCGCGGGAAATCGAAACCCTGTGGCAGAAGGGCATCGCATGGATGAAGGATGCCGGCGCGGAGATCGTGCCGATTTCGCTGCCGCACACCAAATACGCGCTGCCGGCTTACTACATCGTGGCACCGGCGGAAGCCTCGTCCAACCTGGCGCGCTATGACGGCGTGCGTTACGGTCTGCGCGAGCCGGGCAAGGATATTGTCGAAATGTACGAAAACACCCGAGCGGCGGGGTTTGGGCCCGAGGTCAAACGCCGGGTGATGATCGGCACCTATGTGCTGTCGGCAGGCTATTATGACGCCTACTACCTCAGGGCGCAGAAGGTCCGCACGCTGATCAAACGCGATTTCGAGACCGTGTTCGACAACGGTATCGACGCGATCCTGACACCGGCGACACCTTCGGCGGCTTTCGGTGTTGCCGATGAGGACATGGCCACCGATCCGGTCAAGATGTACCTGAACGATATCTTCACGGTGACGGTGAACATGGCCGGACTGCCCGGCATCGCCGTTCCGGCCGGGCTCGACGACAAGGGCCTGCCGCTCGGCCTGCAGCTTATCGGAAAGCCGTTCGAGGAAGAAACGCTGTTCCGCCTGTCGCATGTGATCGAACAGGCGGCCGGCCATTTTGAAGCCGGCAAATGGTGGTAGCGCGTCCCGGTTCGGGAAACCGCCAATCGGGTCGGTGACGGAGCAATGTCATGCATCAGTCGGTTCCGGAAGGCTTTGCGCCGATTACCCGCGCCAGCGGTGTTTTCAGCATTCTCGACGGCAAGGCTTGAGCCATCCGGTCGTCTTGCCCGGCGCATAACTCTCGGTTAGTGTGATCGCGCCGCGCGAGGCGGCACCCTGATCCGCGGAAAGCCGCATCGGCACCTCGACCTAACATCAGGCCAAATATCGGTCGTCTCGGGCCCGAACAGCGGATCGGCGGGCATAAGCGAGGGTACCGATGTCTCAAAATATCGATAGATTGCGCCGTGAGGCGAAAACACTCAAACGCAATTTTGCCGCCGGCAATCCGGACGCAAGGGAGCGGGTGGAGGCTGTGTTTGCCGATGCCGACGCGCTCAAGCACACGCAGGCGCTGCACGTCATAGCCAGGGAGCAAGGTCACAAAAGCTGGCCGCAGCTCAAATTTGCGCTC
The DNA here is from genome assembly GCF_984452065.1 of Hoeflea sp. NCBI lineage: Bacteria > Pseudomonadati > Pseudomonadota > Alphaproteobacteria > Hyphomicrobiales > Rhizobiaceae > Hoeflea > Hoeflea sp. Next base: position 6,445 of record NZ_CFHWAF010000089.1, read on the forward strand.
GAGGTTGCCAATATGGATCGCGAGCAGCGGTCTGAGCGGCTGCGCATTGCGCTCTATTACGGCCAGCACTGGGTGACCAAGGCGCTCCTGGAACAGGACCCTGACCTGCCTCAAAGCAGTCTCGGCCTTCAGATCGCTCTTTATGACAAAGCCGCCGTTGAAGCTGCGCTTTCCGCCGATCCCGAGGCGGCGACCCGCCGCATCGGCGTGCGCAGCCCCATCCTTCATCTGTGCTTTTCCCAGCACATCCACGCCGAGCCCGAGCGGGCGGACAACATGATCGCCATTGCCGAATTGCTTGTAAGCCAGGGCGCCGATGTAGATGACAGCTTTCCCTTCGAGCAGGGCGGAGAGCATCGGCTTTCGGCCCTTTATGGAGCGCTGGGGCATGCGAACAATATGGTCCTTGCGCGTTGGCTCCTGGACCATGGCGCCGACCCGAATGACAATGAATCGCTCTACCACTCAACGGAACTCGGGCATCACGACGGGCTCGTCATGCTTCTGAAGCATGGCGCCAAAACCGATGGCACCAATGCGCTTGCACGGGCGATGGATTTTGATGATCTCGAGGCTGCCCGGCTCCTGTTGGAAGCGGGCGCCGATCCGAATGAGGGCGCGCTGCCGCACCCCTCCGGTCAGCCTTCGCTGGCAATTCCTTCATTGCATCAGGCAGCGCGGAGGATGTGCTCGGCCGAGATGGCGCGATTGCTGATCTCTCATGGGGCCGACGGGACCTTTGCCTATCGTGGGCACACGGCCTATGCGCTGGCGCGCATGCGCGGCAATCCGGCGATTGCCACGGTGATCGAAGATGCCGGGCAGGCAACGCAGCTCGATGCGACCGAGGCACTGCTCGCGGCCGCGGCGGACGGTCGGGTCGAAGGCAAGGTCGATCCGGCAAAACTCGACGATGAAACCAAGCGCATGATGTGCCGGGTCATCGGCTTTTCGGGCCGCCTTGACCATATCAAGCGCCTTCAGGCCATCGGGATCGATCCAGACTGGACGGACGAGATGGGTATGACGGCCATCCATATTGCCGGCTGGGAGGGTTATCCGGAGGCGGTTGAATGGTTGCTGACATTTGATCCCGATCTGTCGCATGAGAACGATTATGGCGGCGACCTGCTTGGAACCATCGTCCACGGCGCCGAGTTTTGCCCCAACCGGTCCTCGCGCGATCATATCGGCTGCGCCCGGCTGGCCCTTGAGAAGGGCGCGCCGCTGAGGCGGCGTGGAATCGATCTCTGCGGCGCCGAACACATGACCGAGTTCCTGCTGGACTGGGCCGATGCCCACCCCGAGCAGGTTGTCGGCCAGAACCCCGAATAGAAGCTTGGCCATGGCGGCGGACGTGCCGACGATCGAAACGGAGCGACTGCGTCTGCTTTGCTGGCGTCACGCCGATCGCGACGCTTTCGCCGCCATGAATGCCGATCCGGTTGTGATGGCGGACCTCGGCGGTCCGCTCGGGCGCGCCGACAGCGACAGGAAGTACGACCACTATCTGGCCGTGCTGGATCGGTTCGGTTTCAGCCGCTGGGCCATTGAAGACCCGGGCGGCGAATTTCCTGGCTATGCGGGCGTGATGCCGCGCCGCGGCAAGCATCCGCTTGGCGACCACGATGAAATCGGATGGCGGCTTGTTCGTTCCGCCTGGGGCAGGGGCTGGCGAGCGAGGCCGCCCGGGCTGCGCTGGACGATGCCTTTTTACGGCTCGGTCTCGACCGGGTTCTGGCCTATACCGCCGAGGATAATCCGCGGTCGCAGGCGGTGATGAAACGGCTGTCGATGGAGCGGGATGCGTCGCTCGACTTCTCGCAGACCGGTTCCGCCGGCAAAGCGTGGCGCTGGTTGGTCTGGATCGCGCGGCGGTCCCCGTGACATGTTTGTTTTCAGGTTGTCACAAAAGCTTTGAAGTGCATCAATAGTGGTGGAGGTCCGGGGCGTGATTGACCAGCCCCCGAACAGGGGAGCGCATGTCGGCCAACGCCCGGCACTTCAACATAGACAATTTGAGGAGCAAGCCATGTCATCAGCCAGCCACGAACCTTTGTCGTTCGACGATTTTGACGAGGAAATCAACCCGCGCCCCGAGGAAACCGATTTTGACCGCATCGTCGAGGCGGCCATCAATCGGCGCGGTTTCCTTGGCGGCACCCTGGCGTTCGGCAGCTTCGCCATGCTGGGCGGCACGCTGGTCCCGTCCGGCGCGCAGGCCGCGTCCGACCGTTTTGCATTTACCCAGATCCCGGCCAACACCGACGATGCCGTGACAGTGCCGGAAGGTTACAAGGCCGATATTCTGGTTCGCTGGGGTGATCCGTTGTGGTCGAATGCGCCGGAGTTCGACCATGCCACACGCGGCACGGCCGACAGCCAGGCGCGCGCCTTCGGCGACAATATCGACGGTATGGAAGTCTATGCCATCGGCGACAAGATGGTGCTCGTCGCAAACAATGAATATACCAACCGCAAGATTTTGTGGGGCAACCGCGAAGAGGGCAAGGCCACGGTCGATGACGATTTCAACAAGGGCAAGATGGCCCATGGCATATCCATTGTTGAAATCGCTCCGGCGGACGGTGGCTGGACCATCGTCAAGGACAGCCCCTTGAACCGGCGCATTACGCCGGACACCGAGATCGACATCGCAGGTCCTGCGTCCGGTCACGATCTCCTGAAGACCGCCGCCGATCCGACCGGAACGAAGACACTCGGCACCTGGAACAATTGCGGCAACGGTTCGACTCCCTGGGGCACATACCTTGCCTGTGAGGAAAACTTCAACGGCTATTTCTCCGCGGCCGACGAGGAACACAAGGTCTCTCCGGAGCTTGACCGCTACAGCATTTCCTCCAAGGACTGGGGTTACGGCTGGGCCAATGTCGACGAGCGCTTCGACGTTTCCAGGCACCCGAACGAGCCGAACCGTGCCGGCTATGTCGTCGAGATCGACCCGACCGACCCGAACTCGACGCCGAAGAAGCGCACGGGGCTCGGACGCTTCAAGCACGAGAACGCAGAGGTCGTCGTCAACAATGACGGCAGGGTCGTCGTCTATATGGGTGACGATGAGCGCGGTGAGTTCCTCTACCGCTTCGTGTCCGACGGCGTCTTCGCAACGGGGGGCGATACCAGTTCGCTGCTCGATGAGGGGACCCTGTCCGTTGCCAAGTTCCACGACAACGGCACCGGCGAGTGGCTGGATCTGACACCTGAAACAACGGGCATGGCCAACAAGGCCGAGATTTGCGTGCACACGCGTCAGGCCGGTTCGGCTGTCGGGGCGACGACGATGGACCGTCCTGAATGGGTGACCTCAAACCCCAATATCGCCGAGGTCTACTGCGCTCTGACCAACAACAAGAACCGCGGCCTGAAGCCCAACAAGGGCGGCGATGAGACCCCGGTTGGCGGTCCGAACCCGCGCGAGGCCAACAATTACGGCCAGATCGTACGCTGGCGTCCGGCCGACGGCGACCATACGGCGAAGGACTTCACCTGGGATCTGTTTGTGCTTGCCGGCAATCCGGCCGTCCATCAGGACGCCAACAGGGGTTCCGACAACCTCAACGCCGACAACATGTTCAACTCGCCGGACGGTCTGAAGTTCGATTCCAGCGGACTGTTGTGGATCCAGACGGACGGCAACTACTCCAATGCGGAAGGGTTTGCCGGCCACGGAAACAACCAGATGCTGGCGGGCGATCCGGTGACCGGTGAAATCCGCCGCTTCCTGGTCGGACCGAAGGAGTGCGAAGTCACCGGAATGACCTGGAGTCCCGACCGCAAGACCATGTTCGTCGGTATCCAGCATCCGGGCGAGCGGGGCGACAGCCACTGGCCGGAGGGCGGCGATGCCGTGCCGCGTTCCGCCGTCATCGCCATCACCCGCAACGATGGCGGCGTGATGGGCTGATCCCTGGCAGATCAAACGCGATGGCCCCCGCTCACCCGAGCGGGGGTTGTCAGGGCGGCATCCCGGCAATTTCGCCTATGTGTCCTTGAAGGCCGAGAGCTTGTCCGGATTGCGCATGATGAGGACCCGGGTAATACGGCCGTCCGCGTTGCTTGAAAGGCTGATGACCGCATAGACACGAGCATCGAGCGTAAGGGCAAGTCCTGCCAGGCCGTTGATCGTTGTCCGCTCCACGTCGCCGAGCAGCCAGTTCTTGCGCCAAAGACCGTTGAGGAACCGGGCGACACGATTTTGTCCGCGCACAACGTTCATGGCGGCCAGGACCTTGCCGCCTCCGTCCGCCCACATTTCGACCTCGCTGCTGAGCAACGCCTCGAGAGGCTTCAGTTCGCCGGTTTTGACTGCGAGGAGGAACTCGTTCAAAAGCCGCTCGCGCATGCCGGCGTCCGGCTCAAATCGCCGGCCTTCGGCCCGTGCGCTCTTTCGTGCCCGGGCGACGAGTTGGCGGCAGGCCGGCTCCCGACGGTCGAGAATGTCCGCGATACGGGCATAGTCGTAGTCGAAGACGTCGCGCAGAAGAAGCGCGGCGCGTTCGGCTGGGCTGAGGCGCTCGAGCATCAGCAGAAAAGCCATGGACAGCGTGTCGGCCAGTTCGACATCGTCCTCGGGACCCGCGACCGGCTCCGGCAGCCAGGGGCCGACATATTCGGTGCGCGCACGCTTGGCGCTGCGCAGCGCGTCTATGGCGATGCGTGTGCAGGTGCGCACCAGCCAGGCTTCGGGACTGCTGATCCCGTAACGATCCGCGTTCTGCCATCGCAGATAGGTTTCCTGAACAACGTCGTCGGCCTCCGCCGCAGTGCCGAGCATGCGGTAGGCAATGCTCCAGAGGCGACGGCGCGCCGCCTCGAACGGCGCGGCAGGGCCTTGATCTGCGGCGGAGGAAAATCTCATCAGGCGGCTCTGGTTCCGTGGGCGCCGACGCCGAGCCTGTTCCACGCGTTGATCGCGGCGATGCAGGCATTGATCGCGGCTATTTCCTCAACGTCGAAACTGGCCTCCAGGTCGGCAAAGAGCCGATCGAGGTCGGCGCCGCTCGACGCGTCGGTCAAGGCCTCCGTCCAGGCGAGCGCGGACCGTTCGGCCGGGCTGAAATGCTCCGTGTCCCGCCACACGATCACGGCGGTGAGGCGTTCTTCCGTGTCGCCGTCCTGACGGCCCTCGCGGCTGTGCATTTCGACACAATAGGCGCAGCCGTTCATCTGCGAGGCGCGCAGCTTGATGAGGTGTTTGAGTTTGGCGCTGATCCTCGATCCGGCTATCGCTGTCTCCATGTCCAGCAGTCCCTGGATGAGTTGGGGGGCGCTCTTGTGGATATTGAAGCGGGTAAGGCCCATGAAATGTCTCCGTTGTCTTGACGATCATACAGCGTAAAGCCGCACGACAGTAAGACGAGCGGGTGGGGCGGTTTGTGACATGCCAAGATCGCTTTTTGCGGCGAATTCTTGCGCCGGCTGCGGCTACGCTGTGCAGGACTTTCGGAAAATATCAGCAATTTCCGTCAGTTGCTCTGACAGTGGATTGGTCTTGCGCCACACCATTCCAACAGTCCTGCTGGCCTTCAATCCGGACAGGCGTGCGGTCGATACCGGCGCCGAGCGGGTCTCGACCGGGACCGCCATCTCCGGAATGAGCGTCACCCCGATGCCGGCGGCGACCATCTGAACAAGCGTGGACAGGGAACTTCCCTCCATAAGTTCCGTCGGCGAGGACAGGGATATGTTGCAGAAGGAGAGGGCCTGCTCGCGAAAGCAATGGCCTTCTTCCAGCAGAAGCAGCCGCATTTCGCGCAGCACCTCGGGCGGGGGGACAGGCTTGTCGGCATCCTCGAGCGGACGGACCAGAACAAATTCCTCGGTAAAGAGCGGCAGTTCGTTGAGCAGCGGGTCGGA
>NZ_CFHWAF010000089.1:12331-18677 GCF_984452065.1 Hoeflea sp.
AGCCAGGAATGCGGCGTCCAGACGCCCATGCATCAGTTCCATGACCAGTTTTTCAGTGACCGCCTCCCGCGGCATGATCTCCAGTTCGGGATAGAGCCTCGTCAGTTCCTTGATGAAGGTCGGGAGCGTATAGGGTGCAACGGTCGGTATGATGCCTATGCGCAGCTGTCCGCCGAGCGGTGTACGGGACGCCCGCGCGATTCCATCAAGGTCTTCGACGGACTGCAGAATGTTCCTGATGTGGTCGGCCAGCTTGCGGCCGGTGTTGGTGAGGCGGATCTGCCGGCCGCCTCTTTCGACGAGCATGACGGACAGAATTTCCTCAAGCTCCTTGACCTGAACCGAAAGCGCCGGCTGGCTGATCGCGCAGGCCTCGGCTGCGCGGCCGAAATGGCCGTGCCTGGCAAGCGCGTCGAAGTAGCGGAGGTGTTTCATGGATATGCCAGTCATAAGATTTTCTTATCTCATATTTTAGAAAATACAATTTCTTTTTATTGTATTTCATAACTATATTAGTTCCAGAGAAGGTGCTTTGCCCGAGGGCCGCCCGTTCCGGGGTTGGCCGTTTCGATCAGCAGGCGCCTCGCGCGCGTCCACGACATATTTTGCAATCCAGGAGTTTGATATGAATGAAATGTCTGTTGATACACGAGGCAAATGCCCGGTCATGCACGGCGGAAACACCGTTTTGGGCGATGCCAATGCGGAATGGTGGCCAAACTCCCTGAATCTGGACATTCTGCATCAGCACGACACCAAGACCGATCCGATGGGCACCGGCTTCAACTACCGGGACGAGGTGAGGAAACTCGATGTCGAGGCGGTCAAGGCCGATCTGCGGGCGCTGATGACGGACAGTCAGGAATGGTGGCCGGCCGACTGGGGTCACTATGGCGGCCTGATGATCCGCATGGCCTGGCATGCGGCCGGCACCTACCGGTCGGCAGACGGCCGCGGCGGCGGCAATACCGGAAATCAGCGTTTTGCGCCGCTCAATTCCTGGCCGGACAACGTCAATCTCGACAAACCCCGGCGGCTGCTTTGGCCGATCAAGAAGAAGTACGGCAACCGGCTGAGCTGGGCTGATCTTCTCATCCTGGCCGGCAATATGGCTTATGAGTCCATGGGGCTGAAGGTGTTCGGCTACGGCTTCGGGCGCGAGGACATCTGGCATCCGGAAAAGGACGTCTATTGGGGTGCTGAAAAGGAATGGCTGGCGGACCAGCGTTACGAGTCGGCGGACGACCGCGAGTCGCTTGAAAACCCGCTTGCGGCCGTGGTCATGGGGCTGATTTACGTCAACCCCGAGGGTGTCGACGGCAAACCCGATCCGCTGCGCACGGCGCTCGACGTGCGCGAGACCTTCGCCCGCATGGGGATGAACGACGAGGAAACCGTGGCGCTGACGGCCGGCGGGCACACGGTCGGCAAGGCTCACGGCAACGGCGATGCGTCCGTCCTCGGGGCCGATCCGGAGGGCGCGGATGTTTTCGAACAGGGGCTCGGCTGGACCAATCCCAACAAATCGGGCGTCGGGCGCGACACGGTGTCCAGCGGCATCGAGGGCGCCTGGACGACGCATCCGACCAAATGGGACAACGGCTATTTCCATCTTCTCTTCAAATATGACTGGGAGCTGAAGAAGAGCCCGGCCGGCGCCTGGCAATGGGAGCCCGTGAATATCGCGGAGGAAGACAAGCCGGTGGACGTGGAGGACCCGTCGATCCGCTACAATCCGATCATGACCGATGCGGATATGGCGATGATCAAGGATCCGATCTACCGGGAAATCTCCGAACGGTATCACAAGGATCAGGACTATTTCAGCGAGATGGTCGCGCGTGCCTGGTTCAAGCTCACCCACCGCGATATGGGCCCGAAAGCCCGCTATATCGGTCCGGATGTTCCGGCTGAGGATCTGATCTGGCAGGACCCGATCCCAGCAGGCAACAAGGGCTACGATGTCGATGACGTGAAGTCGCGCATCGAAGCGAGCGGCCTGAGCGTCAACGAACTGGTCACGACCGCCTGGGACAGCGCCCGGACCTTCCGCGGTTCGGACATGCGCGGCGGCGCCAATGGCGCCCGTATCCGCCTTGCTCCGCAGAAGGACTGGGCGGGCAACGAGCCGGAGCGTCTCGCCAAGGTGCTTGCCGTCTATGAAGGCATTGCGGCCGACACGGGCGCAAGCATTGCCGACGTGATCGTTCTTGGCGGCAATCTCGGCGTCGAACAGGCTGCGAAGGCAGCGGGTTTTGATGTGACGGTTCCGTTCCATGCGGGGCGCGGCGATGCCAGCGAGGAGCAGACCGACGATAGCTCCTTCGCGGTGCTTGAGCCGATCCACGATGCCTATCGCAACTGGCTGAAGGACGATTACGCCACGCCGGCCGAACAGCTGATGGTCGACCGGACGCAGCTCATGGGACTGACGGCGGCGGAAATGACGGTTCTGATCGGCGGCATGCGCGTCATCGGCACAAACCATGGCGGCGGCAAGCACGGTGTCTTTACCGACCGCGAAGGCGCGCTGACCACCGACTTCTTCGTCAACCTGACGGACATGGCCTATAGCTGGGTCCCGACCGGGACGAACAGCTATGAGGTGCGCGAGCGCAAGAGCGGCGACGTGAAGTGGACGGCAACGCGGGTCGACCTGGTGTTCGGATCGAACTCCATCCTGCGGTCCTATGTGGAAGTCTACGCGCAGGACGATAACCGGGAAAAGTTCGTCAAAGACTTTGTCGCGGCCTGGTCCAAGGTCATGAACGCGGACCGCTTCGACCTCGTCGATTGACAGGAATAGAAATCCCCCGCGCCGATCGAGCGCGGGGGATTTTGTGTCCGGATATGAGGTGTGCGGCAAACGGCGGCTTGGCGGGCCGGCTATTGTGGTAGCCAACCTTGGTTGCTTGCACGGTATCGCCAGGCCAGGCATTTGAGGGCGGATACCTTCTGTTCCGATTGGCTTGCGCGTTTGAAGAGCTCTTCTGAATATATCTGCTCCTCCTGTGTTATCTTCCCGCCGAGATCGGCCCAAGAGACCAGCGCAGTGCGGTCCAGTTCAAAGGCGCATCTTTGAGCCATCGTCAATGCGGTAACGGCAACAGCAATTGTCAACCGCGTTGCCCGGCATGCACGGCGCGCGGTCGGCGACTGACGACGGCCAGGGATTTGCGCCGACCCTTTTTGTTCCTACATTCAAATACGGGCACATCGTTTGCCGGCCGCTGACGGCGCCCGGACCAGGAATTCAAGAAGAGGAGAGCCAATCCATGTCCAATACAGCCCTCATCACCGGAGCCTCGTCCGGCATCGGCAAGGAATTTGCCCGTTACCATGCCTCCAGGGGCGGCGATGTGATCGTCGTTGCACGGCGCGAGGAGGCACTCAGCGAACTCAAGGCCGAGCTGGAAGTGGCACACAAGATCACGGCCCACGTCCATGCCCTCGATCTCGGCGCCGCCGGTGCGGCTGAAAAGCTCTACGAGAGCGTGACGGGCGCCGGGCAGCAGGTGGATATCCTTATCAACAACGCGGGTTTTGGCGGCCATGGTGCGCATATCGAGCGCGACCTTGCCGATGAGATGGCGATGATCGATCTGAACGTCAAAGCGCTCGTGACGCTTTCGCACCAGTTCGGCAAGGACATGGCGGCGCGGGGCGGCGGAAAGATCCTCAATGTCGGCTCAACGGCGGGCTTCATGCCCGGTCCGCTGCAAGCCGTTTACTTCGCCACCAAGGCCTTCGTGAATTCCTACAGCCAAGCGCTGGACCAGGAACTGAAGGACAAGGGCGTGACCTGCTCCGTGCTTGCGCCCGGTTATGTGAGAACGGAATTCGCCCAGGCCGCCAATCTGGAAGGAACCGGCCTTGTCAAACAGAAGGGCGCCAGCGCCAGGGACGTCGCGCGGTTCGGTTATGACGCGATGATGCGCGGCCGGCTTGTCAGCATCAATGAGGCGCAGCTGAGCTTCATGCTGAACTGGCTGGTGCCGCTGCTGCCGCGCCGCATGGTGCTGGGCATGGTCAACAAGATGCAGTCGAAATAGGCCGCCGGCGATCAGAACGCCTAACCGGCGGAAAATCGGCTATACTGGCCGCATTGTCGCCTGGAGGATGCTATGCTCTATTCGCTCGCTCATCTTGAACCGAAGACGCTCAGGACCATTCAGAAACTGGAAAAGGAGATCGGCAGTCCGGTTTTGGCACTTGAAGGCGTGGACGCCCGGACCGCTGCCTTGCCCGACGAGCATTTGACGAAACTGCAGGACCTTGAAACGCGGCTTGGCGTCGTGCTTGTCGCGGTCAAGCCTCACTGACGGGGCTGACGAGATAGGGCCGGTGTTTCCCGCGCGACGAGCCCGGTAATTTCTGATAGTTTCGCATGTGCGGGATGACACAACAGCCGGTACAACAAGGCGGAGGGGGCTTTATGGGCAATGAGATCGATGCGCTGAGCCAGGCGATCCAATACGCGACCGGGAAGATGAACTGGTACGACACTTATGCGTTCTGGAAGATGATCGCCTTTCGCGCCGCCGGGGTGGTCGCCATATTGGCGACCGTGGCGATCACCTATCTTTCGGCGTCGCTGAACGACAAGGCGCCGGATTTCCTCGGCTTCAAAAAGCAGCGCCTGATCACCGGGCTTGCGGTGTTGAGCGCGGTCGCCGTCGCGCTGCCGACATTCTTCGGCTGGCAAAAGGCATGGGAGAGCCACCGTGTGGCGCAGTTTCAGATCGAGGCCGCCATTGTCGAAGCCAAAATCAATCAGACCGCTCTGAAGGGGCCGCAGCAGCAGGCCGAACGCATCGATGAGGCGCAGAAACTGACAAAGACGGTGAGAGACATTGTTCTTTCCGAGACGGACAGTTTTTACCGGGGAATCGAAAAGCCGGCTGTGGAGCAGCAGACGGGCGGCTGACCGGCGGGTTGGCCGTGCTTTGCGCGGCGTAACTGCGGCAGGGTGCGGAACCGATCAAGTCCCGCATGACCGTTCGAGAGCCAGATCGTCAGTTCGGTTTTCCGTAACAGGTCAATGGTTTTGTTGGCCTGCCGGCGCCTGGGTCTTGACCAGACCTGCCGCGCCCGGTTCAGGCGCGGCAGTGTTCTTCTTATGAAAAAACCTGCTTGAGGAACGGAATGCGCGACAGGACCAGCTGGTCCAGCGCCAGGACGGTCACGATGGTGATGCCTGCCATGGGAAAGGCCAGCGAGACCGCCAGGCCGACCAGGACGGCGCCCTGCCACAGCGGCATGTCCCTCGGCATTGACGGTGCGGCGAGGCGCATCGCCCCAGCCGGACGGCGCTTCCACCACATGACGAGACCGCTCACGCCCAGGAAGATCACGCAGAGACAGACCAGGGTGTTTGCCAGGACGCTCCAGAGCCCGAGCGTGCCCATGTGCAGCGCAATGCCGACGGCCATCGCCTTGCCGGCAAGGGAATAATCCTCAAAGCGGACATCGGCCAGCACCTTGCCGCTGAAGCGGTCGACGTGAACCGTGCGGTCGGACATCGGGTCGGTGCTGTCCGTGCTCATGGAATCGCGGCTGAAGGTGTAGACGCCGGTGTCTCCGCTCGGCAGGTTCATCTGATAGCGGCCGTCAAATCCGATCTGCCGGGCAAGCCTGTCCATGGAATCGATGGTTATCGCCGTTCCTGCCGCCATGACCGCCGTTCCGGCCTGGCCGCCGGAGGCGGGCATTTGCGTTTGCTCCAGCGCCCAGGGCACCTCTTTCGGACCGTGGTTCATGCTGGCGTGGGTCGTGTCCGACAGGGGGATATTGTCCCACTTCTCGGCCGGAAATGTGCTCCAGGCCTGGACGATCTTCGCGCCCCAGACACCGGCCCAGGCGAGGCCCGAGATCAGGAAGAACACAAGGAACAGCGACAGCCACAGGCCGACTACGCCATGCAGCGACTTCCACAGCGCCCGGCCGCCGCGGGCAAAGGACGGAACCAGCGCCGCGCGCCAGCCGATGCCTCTCGGCCACCACATGTAAAGGCCGGTGGCAATCAGCACCATGCCCAGCGAGGCGGCGATCTCGATCATCAGATCACCGGTATCGCCAAGCAGCAGGCTGCCGTGAACATTGTCGGCAAAATCATACCAGCCGCTGCGGCGCGGAAACGTGGTGATGACCCCGGCCGTATAGGGATCGACCACGACCGTGGTTGCGACGCCGTCGGCATCGACACGGAAGATGGCCGCAAGATCGTCGGCGCGCGGCGCCACATATTGCTTGAGCGTGCCGCCCGGAACCGCCGCGACCGCGGCCTGCGCCTGGGCCGAGACCGTCTGGACGACCGCCTGTGGCGCGACGGCGATGCGTTCGCCGT
>NZ_CFHWAF010000090.1:0-18651 GCF_984452065.1 Hoeflea sp.
CGAAACCGCGCATAAGGCGAATTATTCCGCCGTCATGTCACACCGTTCGGGTGAAACGGAAGATTCGACCATTGCCGATCTCGCCGTTGCCACCAATTGCGGTCAGATCAAGACCGGCTCGCTGGCGCGGTCCGACCGGCTTGCGAAATACAACCAGCTCATCCGGATTGAGGAAGAACTGGATACGCAGGCAAGCTATGCCGGGCGGAGCATGTTGCGAAGCTGAATCCGATCAATTGACGTAATGTCGGGCGGCCTCCCTCGGGGGCCGTTTTCTTTTGGACGCGAGCGTCCGGGCAGGCGGGTCAGAAGGTCGCATTTATATATTAGAATAAAAAGATATACTAATATAAAGGCATTGGACATGCCTTGGCCCGGCGCATCGATTTTGTCGCCGGGTATCCGCAAACGCGCACGCAGGGGTTTTCAATGGAAAATTCAAGACGATTTAACAGCCCTTATAACCCGCTCTATTTTCTGGCTTCGCTTGGCAATGGTGGCCTCGCCGTCTCCTTCTTCATCTATCTGATGTTCATGCTTGCGCATCCGGAGTCGGCGATCCCGACTTTTGCGACGCTTGCGCGTGTATTTGCCGGAGGGGAGCTTTTGATCATGGCCCCGGTCGCTCTCGCGCTTGTCGGCATCCTCTACTTCGCTTTTCAGCATTACAGGCTGCTGGTGCTGAATGTGTCGGCCTAGCGCGCGTTTCAGCAAACACCGGCCTATAACAGGCTCATGTCCGGCAATGCGGAGGTGACCCGCTTGGCCATTCCGCTGACGCTGGCCATGAGCATCAACGTGGCGTTCATCCTTGGCGCGCTGTTCGTTCCGGGCCTGTGGGGCGTGGTCGAATATCTGTTTCCGGCGGCGATTATCGCCTTTGCCGCGGTAGCCCTCCTGGCGCTGAGGATGTTTGCATCCTATGCCGGCCGGATCCTGACACAAGGAAAGTTCGAGTGGTCGGCCAACAACAGCCTCAGCCAACTGGTCGCCGTCTTCGCCATGTCCATGATCGGGGTCGGCTTTGCGGCGCCTGCAGCCATGAGCCATGTGCAGGCGACGGTGGTCGTCGGCCTGGTGCTGTCCATCTTCTTTCTGACCTCGGCGGCCATCTGGGGGCTGATCATGGTCGTTCTGGGGTTCAAGGACATACTGGAACACGGCGTTAGCGAAGAAGGCGCGCCTTCGCTCTGGATCATCACTCCAATCGTCACCGTCAGCGGCATAGCGACCGTTCGGCTGTCGCATGGGCTGCATCACGTCTTTGACGGCGGCCCGGCTCCATCCGACATGCTGGTCAATCTCGCGATCCTGTTATCGGTTCAACTGCTTTTCGGCCTGATCGGGTTCGTGACCATGCGCAGGCTCGATTATTTTTCGCACTATATTCACGGCAAGAAGGCGAGTGCGGCCTCCTATGCTCTGATCTGCCCCGGTGTTGCGCTGATGGTGTTCGGTATGTTCTTCATTCATCCGGGCCTTGTCGCCAACGGGATCGTGGACAGGTTCTCGCCGGCCTACTTCATTCTGCTCGTTCCGCTCGTTTACCTGCAGTTTGTGACGATCAGGACGATGTTCATCCTGAACCGGAAACATCTGAGCGGCAGCGGCACTGCCCGTGCCGATCAGGGACAGGGTTTGCCAGGCCTTGATGCAGCCGAATAGTATTTGCCGGGCTCTGTCGGGCTCGACGTTGCGGATACCGGCTTCGACCCCGGCAATAGCGATAACGCGTTATTAAACTTGCTGCTGCATAAATACCATCAGTTTGGTTTCCGGGCCCCGCAGCCCGGTCGACCGGTGTTTCGAGTATAAAGCAGCGTAAAGCATGTCGACACGGCAAAAAAAGATACGAAGAACCGGCCGTCTTGTTATCCCGATCATTGCCATTGCCTTTATCAGCTATTTCGGCTTTCATTCGATCAATGGCGATAGGGGCTTGAATGCAACGCAAGAATTTGACGTCCGCAAGGCGCAGCTCGAAACGGAGCTCGCGGCTCTCGTGGCGGAGCGCAAACTGTTGCAGCAGCAGGTTAAATTGCTGCCGACAAGCGGGCCGGTCGTGCGCGATATGCTCGATGAAAGGGCCCGTCAGTCGCTCAACCTGTCGCGTGCCGATGAGATCGTCATCTTCGACTATGATTGAGTTAACTGTTATTCAGTTAACACGGAAAACATACAATAAAAACAATATAATAGAATGCAATAAAGCTATGCATTATTGAACTTGCTGGCCGCTCTTCATTTCCGTAAGGTGAGATCGGACGAACAATTGGGAGGACTATATGGCCCCGCGTAAGAACGCAGCGTCAAACGGCCGTCGCGCCGCCGCATCCAAATCCGCGAAATCGAGATCAGGCAAATCCTCAAAGCCCGGCATCGGGAAGGAGATTGCCGAATTCACCAAGGAGCAGGAACTGCAGGTCTATCAGGAGATGCTGCTGATCCGGCGCTTTGAGGAAAAGGCGGGCCAGCTCTATGGGATGGGCTTCATCGGCGGCTTTTGCCACCTCTATATTGGTCAGGAAGCGGTCATCACCGGCATCCAGCATGCCATGGAGGATGGCGATCAGCTGATCACCGGCTATCGCGATCATGGCCACATGCTCGCGGCGGGCATGTCGGCGCGCGGTGTCATGGCGGAGCTTACGGGGCGGCAAAGCGGCTATTCGCGCGGCAAGGGCGGCTCGATGCACATGTTCTCCCGCGAGAAGAACTTTTTCGGCGGCCACGGTATCGTCGGTGCGCAGGTTCCGCTTGGCACCGGCATCGCGCTCGCCAATCATTACAAGGACAACGGCAAGGTCAGCATCGCGTTCTACGGCGACGGCGCCGCCAACCAGGGTCAGGTGTATGAGAGTTTCAACATGGCCGAGCTCTGGCAATTGCCCGTGGTCTATGTGGTCGAGAACAACCGCTATGCCATGGGCACGGCAGTCTCGCGCGCATCAGCTCAGACCGACTTCTCGCAGCGCGGCGTTTCGTTCAACATTCCGGGCTATCAGGTCGACGGCATGGACGTGCGCGCCGTCAAGGCGGCGGCCGATGCCGCCCTGGAATTCGCACGCTCCGGGAAGGGGCCGATCATTCTCGAGATGCTGACCTACCGCTACCGCGGCCATTCCATGTCGGACCCCGCCAAGTACCGCAGCAAGGACGAGGTGCAGAAAATGCGCTCCGAGCACGACCCCATCGAACAGGTCAAGGCGCGGCTGCTCGATAAAGGCTGGGCGACGGAGGATGAACTCAAGGCCATCGACAAGGGCGTTCGCGACGTTGTTGCCGACAGTGCCGAGTTTGCGCAGACGGATCCGGAGCCGGATCCATCGGAACTCTATACGGATATACTGGCCTAGTCGGGGGGAGAGAACATGCCAATTGATATTCTTATGCCGGCGCTCTCACCGACCATGGAAGAGGGCAATCTTGCCAAATGGCTCAAGAAGGAAGGCGACAGCGTTTCCTCGGGAGACGTGATCGCCGAGATCGAGACGGACAAGGCGACGATGGAAGTCGAGGCCGTCGATGAAGGCACGATCGGCAAGATCGTCGTTCCGGAAGGCAGCGAGGGCGTGAAGGTCAACAGCATAATCGCTGTTCTGCTGCAGGAAGGGGAATCCGCATCCGATATCGGAACCGAAACGCCGGCCGCCGAGCCGGCGACGGCGGCGCCCGAACCGGTCGCCGCTGCTCCGGTGGCGGCCGAGGTTCCGGCCGATCCGGATATTCCGGCCGGAACGGAGATGGTGCCGACGACGGTTCGCGAAGCGTTGCGTGACGCCATGGCGGAGGAGATGCGCGCCGACGACGATATCTTCGTCATGGGCGAAGAGGTCGCCGAATATCAGGGGGCCTACAAGGTGACCCAGGGGCTGCTTGACGAGTTCGGCGCGCGCCGGGTGATCGACACGCCGATCACGGAGCACGGTTTCGCGGGCGTTGGTGTCGGCGCGGCCATGGCCGGCCTGAAGCCGATCGTTGAATTCATGACCTTCAACTTCGCCATGCAGGCGATGGACCAGATCATCAATTCGGCGGCAAAGACGCGCTATATGTCCGGCGGACAGATGTCGGCTCCGGTCGTATTCCGGGGGCCGAACGGAGCCGCGGCCCGCGTCGGCGCCCAGCACTCGCAATGTTATGCCGCCTGGTACAGCCACGTGCCCGGCCTCAAGGTGGTCATGCCTTACACGGCGGCCGATGCAAAGGGACTGCTGAAAGCAGCGATCCGCGATCCCAATCCGATTATCTTCCTGGAAAACGAAATCATGTACGGGCACACATTTGGCGTGCCCAAACTGGATGATTTTGTACTGCCGATCGGCAAGGCCCGTATTCATCGAAGCGGCAATGACGTGACGATTGTTTCCTTCGGCATCGGCATGACCTATGTCGAGAAAGCGGCCGGCGAACTGGCCGGCATGGGTATCGAGGCCGAGGTCATCGATCTGCGTACGATACGCCCGATGGATATGCCGACGGTGATTGAATCGGTGAAGAAAACCGGGCGGCTGGTTGCCGTGGAAGAAGGCTTCCCGCAAAGCTCGGTCGGAACCGAGATCGCCACACGGGTCATGCAGCAGGCATTCGATTATCTGGATGCGCCGGTTCTGACCGTCGCAGGCAAGGACGTGCCGATGCCCTATGCGGCCAATCTGGAAAAACTGGCCCTGCCGAATGTGGCCGAAATCGTCGAAGCGGTTAAAGCCGTTACCTATACGAGCTAGGAGGGGGCAGGGACATGCCGATCAGTATCACCATGCCAGCGCTTTCCCCGACAATGGAGGAAGGCAATCTTGCCAAATGGCTCGTCAAGGAAGGGGACAGTGTTTCCTCCGGCGATGTCATTGCCGAGATCGAAACCGACAAGGCGACGATGGAAGTCGAAGCGGTGGACGAGGGCGTTGTCGCCAAGATCCTGGTTCCCGAGGGGACCGAGGGCGTCAAGGTCAACGCGCCGATCGCCATCCTGGCCGAAGAGGGCGAGGATGCCTCGGCCGCGGCCAGCGCGGCGCCGGCTCCTTCCGCTGCGGAACCTGCGCCGGCCGCACCCGCGCCCCAAGAGGCTGCACCCCAGCCGAGCGCTGCCGCGCCGGCCCCGACGCCGCCCGCAGCCCAGGCGCCTGCCGCCGCACCGGCCGGAAACCGAATCTTTTCGTCTCCGCTCGCCCGCCGTATCGCTGCCGAAGCCGGTATCGATCTGTCGAGCGTGAATGGCACCGGGCCGCACGGCAGGATCATCAAACGCGATGTCGATGCCGCCATTGCCGGCGGCGGCAAAGCCGCACCCGCCGCGGCAGCACCGGCACCGGCTGCACCGTCGGACGAACAGACGCTCAAGCTGTTCGAGGACGGCTCGTACGAGCTTGTTCCGCACGACAATATGCGCAAGACCATCGCCAAGCGGCTGGTCGAATCCAAGCAGACCGTTCCGCATTTCTACCTGACGGTCGATTGCGAACTGGATGCGCTTCTGTCCCTGCGCAAGCAGCTGAACGAATCCGCGCCGGTTCGCGACGACAAGCCCGCGTTCAAACTGTCCGTCAATGATTTTGTCATCAAGGCGATGGCCCTTGCCCTGCGCGATGTTCCGGACGCCAATGCGTCGTGGACCGAGAGCAATATGGTCCTGCACAAGCATTCCGATGTCGGCGTCGCCGTCGCGATACCGGGCGGTCTCATCACGCCGATTGTCCGGCAGGCGGAGATCAAACCGCTGTCGACCATTTCCAACGAGATGAAGGACCTCGCCACCAGGGCGCGGGACCGCAAGCTCATGCCGCAGGAATATCAGGGCGGCACGACGGCCGTCTCCAATCTCGGCATGTTCGGGATCAAGGAGTTTTCCGCGGTCATAAACCCGCCGCATGCGACGATTCTTGCCGTGGGCGCAGGCGAACAGCGGCCGGTCGTCAAAGACGGAACCGTTTCCGTCGCCACGGTGATGTCGGTCACGTTGTCGACCGATCACCGCGCCGTGGATGGCGCCCTTGGCGCACAGCTTCTTGATGCATTCAAAGGCTATATCGAGAACCCGTTCGCGATGCTCGTATAGCCATCATCCAAGGCCAGACGAGGAGAGGAGGCCGATATGTCGGAGCAGTTTGACAAGAAGGATATCGAGGACGCCATCGAGAAATTGAAGGCGGCGTGGGGATGGCTGATCGCGATCGGCATCATTTCGCTGATCGGCGGTTTCCTCTCATTTGCCAATCCCGTTCAGGCGACCCTGGCGGTCGACTATATTGCCGGCTTCATGTTCATGCTTGTCGGTATTGTCCAGATCGTCCAAGCATTCTCGACACGCGGGACCGGTGATTTTGTCTGGACGCTCGGTGTCGGCATCCTGACCCTTCTGGTCGGTGTGGCTCTCGTCGGCAATCCCGTTGCCGGGGCCGTATCGCTGACCATTCTCGTCGCCATTCTTCTGATCCTGCTTGGCGGGGCGAAGATTGCCTATTCCATGTCCATGCGTCCGGCAGCGGGCTGGGGATGGATCACGGTATCGGGCGTATTGTCCGTGGTTCTCGGTATCATCATCTTTGCCGAGTTTCCCTGGGCTGCGACATCGGTCCTCGGCCTTTTTCTGGGTGTCGAGCTGACGTTCAACGGCGTCGCTCTGCTGATGACCGGCCTTGCGCTGCGCAGGAGCTGACGAAAAAATACAAAGGGCCGCCCCTCAAGACTGCCGGCGGCATGACAATGTGCGGAGATCAGGAGACCAGGCGTGTCCAACACTTATGACGTCATCATTATCGGGTCCGGTCCGGGCGGCTATGTGACTGCCGCTCGCGCGGCTCAGCTCGGCCTGAAGACAGCGATCGTCGAACGTGAGCATCTGGGCGGCATCTGCCTGAACTGGGGCTGCATACCGACAAAAGCATTGCTTCGTTCCGCGGAAATCCTTCACTTTGCCGAGCATGCGGACCGTTACGGGCTGAAGCTGGAAGGCAAGGTGTCGGCGGACATCAAGGCCGTGGTGGAGCGTTCCCGGGGCGTTTCGGGCCGGCTTAATGCCGGGATCGGCTTCCTGATGAAAAAGAACAAGGTCGACGTCATATGGGGAGAGGCGCAACTGACCAAAGCCGCCAAGGGCGGCAATCCCGCTGAAGTCACCGTCGGCAAACCCAGGAAGAAAGCCATGGAGCCGCAGCATCCGGCGCCGAAGAACACGCTCGGGGAAGGGGTCTACAAAGCCAAACATGTGATCATTGCCACCGGTGCACGCCCGCGCGTGCTTCCCGGTATCGAGCCCGACGGAAAGCTGATCTGGACCTATTTCGAGGCCATGGTGCCGCAAAGGCAGCCGAAGTCCATGGTGGTGATGGGATCCGGGGCGATCGGCATCGAATTTGCGAGCTTCTACAATGCAATGGGCGTCGATGTAACGGTCGTCGAGCTGATGCCGACGATCATGCCAGTGGAGGATGCGGAAATCTCGGGGCTCGCCCGCAAGGCGCTCGAGCGCGCCGGCCTCAAGATCATTACCGAAGCCAAGGTCACGAAGGTTGAGAAGGGCGCGGACAACGTCACCGCGCATGTCGAAACCAAGGACGGCAAGAGCCAGGCCATAACCGCAGACAGGCTTATCTCGGCCGTTGGCGTACAGGGCAATATCGAGGATCTCGGCCTTGAAGCACTCGGCGTCAAAACCGATCGCGGCTGCATCGTCATCGACGGCTATGGCAGGACCAATGTCGAGGGCGTCTACGCCATCGGAGATGTGGCCGGACCGCCGATGCTCGCCCACAAGGCAGAGCATGAGGGCGTCGTTTGCATCGAGAAGATTGCCGGCGTGCCGGGCGTCCACCCGATGGACAAGAACAAGGTTCCCGGCTGCACCTATTGCGACCCGCAGGTGGCGAGTGTCGGGCTGACCGAGGCGAAAGCCAAGGAAGCGGGCTATGATATCCGCGTCGGGCGCTTCCAGTTCAGCGCCAACGGCAAGGCCATCGCGCTTGGCGAGGATAAGGGTCTTATCAAGACGATCTTCGACAAGAAGACCGGCGAACTGCTGGGTGCGCACATGGTCGGCGCCGAGGTGACCGAACTGATCCAGGGCTTCGTGGTCGCCATGAACCTGGAAACCACCGAGGAAGAGCTGATGCATACCATTTTCCCGCATCCGACCCTATCTGAGATGATGAAGGAAAGTGTGCTTGACGCCTACGGCCGCGCATTGAATGCTTAGCCGGAATTCAATACAGGAGTCTCCCGGATGAGCATCATCGGCTTTTTGATTATCGGATTGATCGCCGGCTTTATTGCCGAGAAGGCCATGAACAGAAATCATGGCCTGATCAAGAACCTGGTCGTGGGTATTATCGGATCGTTCGTGGGCGGCTTCCTTGCCCAGAGCTTCGGTATCGCCTATTTCGGGTTTGTTGGAAACCTGGTTGTTGCAACGGTCGGTGCGATTGTCATCCTCTGGCTGTTTGCGCTTCTGGCGGGGCGCTGAGCGCCGCTTTTGGGACAATTGGCATGGTTACTGTCGTTGATACGGTTTCACAAGTAAAGCGGGTCAGGCACCCGGAAAAAGCGCATCGGCCGGACAATGAGGTCAAGCGCAAACCGGACTGGATTCGCGTCAAGGCGCCGACGTCGAAGGGCTATCAGGAAACCCGCGACATCGTGAAGTCGAACAATCTGGTGACCGTGTGCGAAGAGGCCGGTTGCCCGAATATCGGCAGTTGCTGGCAACAAAAACACGCCAGTTTCATGATCATGGGCGAAATCTGTACGCGGGCCTGCGCGTTCTGCAATGTCGCAACCGGCAAGCCCGGAATGCTTGATCCCAACGAACCGGAAAACGTTGCCAAGGCCGTTTATCAGATGGGTCTGAACCATGTTGTCGTCACCTCGGTTGACCGCGACGACCTGGCCGATGGCGGCGCGCAGCATTTCGTCGAAACGATCACGGCGATACGGCACGCATCACCAGGTACGACAATCGAGATCCTCACTCCCGATTTCCTGCGCAAGGACGGCGCGCTTGAAACGGTGGTTGCCGCCCGTCCGGACGTGTTCAATCATAATCTTGAAACGGTTCCGTCGAACTATCTGACGGTCAGGCCCGGTGCACGCTATTTCCACTCCATCCGGCTGCTTCAGCGGGTGAAGGAGCTCGACCCCGACATGTTCACCAAATCGGGGATCATGGTCGGCCTTGGCGAAGAGCGCAACGAGGTGCTGCAGTTGATGGATGACCTGCGGGTCGCCGATGTCGACTTCCTGACCATCGGGCAGTATCTGCAGCCGACCCGCAAGCACCACAAGGTGGAGGCGTTTATCAGCCCGGATGAGTTTAAGTCCTATGAGGCGATCGCCTATTCGAAAGGGTTTTTGATGGTTTCGGCCAGTCCGCTGACCCGTTCGTCGCATCATGCGGGCGACGATTTTGCCAAGCTGCAGGCCGCCCGGGCCGAACGGCGTGGCCCGTCCATGTGATCGAGAACGACGACCGCCGAGCGCACCCCAGCCTATGCCTAAATTCGATACAAAGCGTTTCGTTGCCCACGCGCCGCAACATATGTTCGTGCTCGTCGCCGATATCGAGAAATATCCGCAATTTCTGCCGCTTTGCGATTCGTTGAAAATCCGCAACCGAAAGGAGCGCGGCGACAAGACCCTGCTGATTGCGGATATGACCGTCGGCTACAAGGCCATTCGCGAGACGTTTACCAGCCAGGTGCTTCTGAGCCCTGGCGATTGGGTCATCGATGTCAAATATCTCGACGGCCCGTTCCGCTATCTCAACAATCGCTGGGGGTTCGAGCCTGCCGGCGACGACGGGTGCGATGTGTCGTTTTATATCGATTACGCGTTCAGGAGCCGGGCACTCGGCCTGCTGATGGGCGGCATGTTCGACCGGGCCTTCCGCATGTTCGCGGAAGCGTTCGAGAAACGGGCCGACGAGATTTACGGCAAAAAAGGCTGAAATCGCGGCCATCCCTTTGCCGCGCCAGGGCATAAAAGAACAAAACACCGCTTTTTGACGCAATCTTTGCAAAGCCGATCCACAGGCTGCGCCATATACAATCCAATTTCAAAGGCGCTATTGTCGGTGTGACGAAACCGGAACACATTATAGGTCAGTATTGTTGTCGTAATTAACGGTTGAGGCCGAGAGGCCGCGAGCCAGAAAGCGAGACATTGATGAGCGATTACGGGCCGCTTTCCTTCAAGGTGCCGGAGCCACCTGTCCGCCCGGGCGATGAGCCGGACTTCTCCGACTTCGAAGTTCCAAGGGCGGGGACCGTTCGCAAACCTGATATCGATACAGACGCGCGCGATGTCAAAGACCTTGCAACAACAATGATCCGTGTTCTCAACCGGGACGCGGAGGTGGTTGGCCCCTGGGCCGAGGACATCGACAAGGATCTTCTCCTGCACGGGCTGCGCTCGATGCTGAGGACGCGGGCCTTTGACGAACGCATGATGACACTGCAGCGTCAGGGCAAGACATCTTTCTACATGAAGTGCACCGGCGAGGAGGCGATCGCGATCGGGCAGCAGATGGCGCTCTCGCCCGGCGACATGAACTTTCCGACCTATCGCCAGCAGGGGCTGCTGCTGTGCCAGGACTACCTGGTCGTCGATATGATCTGCCAGATCCTCTCCAATGCCCGCGATCCGCTGCACGGGCGGCAACTGCCGGTTCTCTACTCCTCCAAGAAGCACGGCTTCTTCACCATTTCCGGCAATCTGGGGACGCAATACATCCACGCGGTCGGATGGGCGATGGCTTCGGCGATCAAGGGCGACACCAAGATCGCCTCGGCGTGGATCGGCGACGGCTCGACGGCCGAAAGCGATTTCCACGCCGCCCTCGTCAACGCGTCCGTCTACAAGCCGCCCGTCGTTCTCAACATCGTCAACAACCAGTGGGCGATCTCCTCGTTTCAGGGGATCGCCGGCGGCGATGCGGCGACCTTCGCCGAAAGGGCGCTTGGCTTCGGAATTCCATCACTCAGGGTGGACGGCAATGATTTCATGGCGGTCCATTCGGTCTCGAAATGGGCGGTCGAACGCGCGCGCCGCAATCTCGGTCCGACCCTGATTGAGTGGGTGACCTACCGGGTGGCACCGCATTCGACATCCGACGATCCCAGTCGGTACCGGCCGCGTGAAGAATCGGCCGCGTGGCCTCTGGGCGACCCCGTCCTGCGGCTGAAGAACCATCTCATCAAAAGGGGCGACTGGAGCGAAGAGCGACACACCCAGGCGGAGGCTGAATTTGACGAGGAAATGCGTGTGGCGGCCAAGGAGGCCGAATCCTACGGCGTGATGGGTGGCGGCTCCAGCGCACGGGATATTTTCGAGGATGTCTACAAGGAGATGCCGCCGCATCTCGTCGTGCAACGCCAGAAGCTGGGGGTCTAGGTCATGGTACAGATGACGATGATCGAGGCCATCCGCAGCGCCATGGACGTGATGATGGAGCGTGACGACGACGTCGTGGTCTTCGGTGAGGATGTCGGCTATTTCGGCGGCGTCTTTCGCTGCACGGCCGGCCTTCAGAAGAAATACGGCACGTCCCGCGTGTTCGACAGCCCCATCAACGAGAGCGGGATCGTGGGCGCCGGGATCGGCATGGCGGTTTACGGCCTGAGGCCCTGCATCGAAGTTCAGTTCGCCGACTATATCTACCCAGCCTACGACCAGATCGTCTCCGAAGCGGCCCGCATCCGTTACAGGTCTGCCAACGATTTCACCGCTCCGATCACCATCCGCAGCCCTGTGGGCGGCGGGATTTTCGGCGGACAGACGCACAGCCAGAGCCCGGAGGCGCTTTTCACGCATGTGTCGGGTCTGAAGACGATCATGCCGTCAACGCCCTATGACGCGAAAGGCCTGCTTATCTCGGCGATCGAGGATGACGACCCGGTCATTTTTTTCGAACCGAAACGTTTGTACAATGGGCCGTTCGACGGCCACCATGACCGTCCGGCGCAAAACTGGAACAGCCATCCGCTCGGCAATGTTCCGGAGGATTATTACACCCTGCCGATCGGCAAAGCCGCCGTACGCCGGGAGGGCAGCGCCGTCAGCATCGTGACCTACGGCACCATGTGTTTCGTTGCCGAGGCGGCGGTTGAGGAAACCGGGATCGATGCGGAGATCATCGACCTGCGGACGCTGCTTCCGCTTGACATCGACACGATCGCGCAATCGGTCAGAAAGACCGGCCGGTGTATGGTTCTTCACGAGGCCACGCTGACATCGGGGTTCGGCGCGGAGTTGTCCGCGCAGTTGCAGGAACAGTGTTTTTACAATCTCGAAGCACCGATCGTTCGCGTCACGGGATGGGATACGCCCTATCCGCATGCGCAGGAGTGGGATTATTTTCCGGGTCCCGCGCGGGTCGGGCGGGCCTTGAAAGAACTGACGGAGGCAGTGTGATGGGGGCACATACGATCAAGATGCCCGACGTCGGTGAAGGCATTACCGAGGCCGAGATTGTCGAGTGGAACGTGTCCGTCGGCGATCTGGTGCGCGAAGACCAGGTGCTTGCCGCTGTCATGACCGACAAGGCGACGGTGGAAATCCCATCTCCTGTCGATGGCAAAGTGCTGGCGATCGACGGCGAGATCGGCGCGATGACGGCCGTCGGTGCGGCCATCATCACCATCGAGGTCGAAAACGGGGAGGGTGCGGTCGATCAGCAGGCTTCATCCAAACCGGCGGTTGCGGTTGAGGCCGCGACCGATGCGGAGAAAGCGCCGGTGGAGGCGAGGCAGGAGACGGATGCGAATGTCAAGCCGTCCGAACCGGCGCCGCCCCCTTCGCAGGCCAAGATTCCGACGCCTGCACCGGCCGGACCGCCGCGCCCGGAAGGCGAACGACCGGTTGCGGCCCCCAGCGTCCGAAAACGGGCAAGGAATGCCGGCGTGGAACTGGTCTATGTGCGGGGCAGTGGTCCTGCCGGCCGTATCCTTCACGAGGACCTCGACGCCTACATCGCCGGCAAGTCCGAACCCGTCAATGCCGCCTTTCAGCCCAACAACACCGTTACCGAGACAAAGGTGATCGGCCTGCGGCGCAAGATTGCCGAACGCATGCAGGACGCGAAATCGCGCATTCCGCACATCACCTATGTCGATGAGGTGGACATGACGGAATTGGAGGAACTGCGCACGCATCTGAACGCTCAAAGACGGGCCGACCAGCCCAAGCTGACGCTGCTGCCGTTCATCATGCGCGCCATGGTCAAGGCGCTGAAGGTTTATCCCAAGTTGAGCGCGCATTACGAGGACGATGCCGGGATCCTCAGGCAGTTCGGCGCGGCCCATATCGGGATGGCCGTTCAGACCGCAAACGGGCTGGTCGTTGCAGTCCTGCGCAATGCCGAAGCGCGCGACATCTGGAACATCGCGGCGGAGGCGCAGAGGCTGGCCGATGCCGCGCGCGACGGCACGATCACCCGTGAAGAGCTGACCGGTTCGACGATAACGCTTTCCAGCCTCGGACCGATGGGCGGCATCGTCTCGACGCCGGTGATCAACAGTCCCGAAGTCGCCGTGGTCGGCGTCAACAAGATAGCCATGCGGCCGGTTTATCAGGACGGGGCATTCGTGCCGCGCAAGATGATGAACCTGTCCTCATCCTTCGATCACCGCATTGTCGACGGTTGGGACGCGGCGGAGTTCATACAGCATATGCGCGGTTCGCTGGAAACGCCGGCGACACTCTTCATGGAGCCTTAGATGAACTATCTTTCCTGCGAGGTTCTGGTGGTCGGCGGCGGCCCGGGCGGATATGTGGCGGCGATCCGCGCGGGACAGCTCGGGCTCGACACGATCCTTGTCGAGAAAAAGAGCGTCGGCGGGACCTGCCTCAATGTGGGCTGTATCCCGTCAAAGGCGCTGATCCATATCGCTGACGAATTCGAGGCTGCGGTCAAGGCCTCGAAGGGAAAACTGCCCGGTATTTCCGTAAAGTCGCCGAAACTCGATCTGGTCGAAGCGATGGAATGGAAGGACGGTATTGTCAGCCGTCTCAACGGCGGCGTGTCCGCCCTTCTGAAAAAGGCCGGCGTGACCGTGATAAACGGCCAGGCCCGCATGCGCGATGGCAAGACATGCAGCGTTGCGGGTGAGAAGGAATCCTCACAGATCAAGGCCAAGTTCGTCGTCCTCGCGCCGGGCTCGGAACCGGTCGAACTCGAAACGCTGCCGTTCGGCGGCGACGTCATCTCTTCGACACAGGCCCTGAAACTGGAAAGCGTGCCCAAGGCCCTTACCGTTGTCGGCGGCGGCTATATCGGCCTGGAACTGGGGACCGCATTCGCCAAAATGGGGTCCAACGTCACCGTGCTTGAAGCATCGGACCGTTTGCTGCCGCAATACGACAGGGAAATCTCCGATGCCGTTGCGAGGCAGTTGAAGAACCTCGGTATCGCCGTCCATCTCAACGCCCGTGCCGGGGCACTGGAGAAAGGCGGCAAATCGCTTGTGGCGAGCGACAAGGACGGCAAGGCGTTTTCGGTCGATGCGGACAAGGTGCTGGTGACCGTCGGTCGCAAGCCGCGCCTCGACGGCTGGGGCCTGCGGGAGCTGCAACTGACCATGAATGACGGCTTTATCGCCATCGACAGCGAATGCCGCACATCCATGACGGATGTGTTCGCCATTGGCGATGTGACGGGAGAGCCGATGCTCGCCCACCGGGCGATGGCGCAGGGCGAGGTGGTCGCGGAGATCATTGCAGGCAAACACCGCGCCTTCGAGCCGGCCGCCATTCCGGCCGTGTGCTTCACGGACCCTGAAATCGTGTCCGTCGGGCTCTCACCCGATGAAGCACGAGATGCCGGTTATGACATCGTGGTCGGCAAGTTCCCACTGGCAGCCAATGGAAGGGCCATGACACTTGGTGCCGAGGCGGGCTTTGTCCGTATCGTGGCGCGCAAGGACAATGAGCTTGTACTCGGCATCCAGGCTGTGGGCACCAATGTCTCGGAGTTCGCGTCCGCCTTCGCAGCGTCACTTGAACTCGGCGCCCGCCTGGAGGATATCGCATCGACCATACACGCGCATCCGACACAGGGAGAGGGCATTCAGGAAGCGGCGATGCTTGCGCTCGGCCACGGGCTGCATATCTAAACGGCCTCAATGAGCGCTTCGAGAGCACGCCGGACCGTCTGCTCGCGAATTTGGTCGCGGCCGACATCGCCCAGTTGAAGCGTTTCGTACCTGGTTTGCATGTGTTTGCCGGCAACGGCCATATAGACGAGCCCGACCGGTTTTTCCGGTGATCCGCCGCCGGGACCGGCAATCCCGGTGACCGAAACGGCAATATCGGCCCTTGAGCGGGCGAGGGCGCCTTCAGCCATTTCAATTGCGGTCTGATGTGACACGGCGCCGTGGGCCGCGAGCGTCGCCGGCGAAACGCCGACCATATCCTGCTTGGCCTCGTTCGAGTAGGTGACAAACCCCCGGTCGAGAACGGCGGAGGAACCGGCAATGTCGGTAATCGCCGCGGCAATCATTCCGCCGGTGCACGATTCCACCGTTGCGACCATTTTCTTGTTGTCGGTCATCCGTTCGACCAGTTCACGCGCGAGACGCCTGTTGTCATTCATTGCTGCCGTGTCCGTAAACAACCGTTGCCGTTGCGATTGCGGCCATGCCCTCGCGGCGGCCGATAAACCCGATGCGTTCGTTTGTGGTCGCCTTGACGGAGCAGCGCTCCACGGAAATATCGAGGATTTCTCCGAGCCTGCCGCGCATCGCCGCCTTGTGCGGGCCGATCTTCGGTTCTTCGCAGATCACCGTGACATCGACATTGGAAATGATGCCGCCGGCGTCGCGAACCAGTTCGGCGGCGTGTCTGAGGAAGAGATGTGAAGCCGCGTCTTTCCATTTCGGATCGCTTGGCGGAAAATGGTCGCCAATGTCGCCCTGGCCGCAGGTCGCCAGAAGCGCGTCGGTCAGGGCATGCAGGGCGATGTCGGCGTCGGAGTGGCCCGAGAGGGCCTTGTCATTGGCTATCTCGATGCCGCACAGGGTCACGCTGTCGCCGTCGATGTGCGCGTGCACGTCGTATCCGTTTCCGGTACGCACGTCCGGAATACCGTCGGTTCCGTTCTCCCGGTCCAGCTTTTCGTCCGCCAATGCGATATCTCCTGCTGTTGTCAGTTTGACGTTTTCCGGATCGCCTCCGACGAGATCGACGGGTATCTTCGCCCATTCCGCGATGCTGCAATCGTCGGTAAATCGACCGCCATTGTCGCGGGCGGCCCGGTGATGCGCGTCGAAGATCGAACGGAATTCGAAACCCTGCGGCGTTTGCGCGGCAAAAAGGCCGGTACGGGGAACGGTTTTTTCCACCCGGTCGCCGTGGAATGCCTGCTTGAGCGTGTCGGCCACGGCAAGAGCGGGCAGGGCGGCTGACGACCCGGCGCGCAGCTTGGCGATGACGCGGTCAATAAGCGATGCGCTGACAAACGGCCGCACACCGTCATGGATGAGCACATGTGTGAGCCCGGCTTGCGAAAGGGCTTCAAGTCCCTTCAGCACCGATTGTTGCCTGTTCGCTCCGCCTTCGACGACCGTCAGCCCGGAAGGCCGGCCGCAGGTTTCCATGGTTTGCGAGAAGAGCGCCTGGTCGTCCGCGTGAATGACCACGGCAATCATGCCGATGTCCGGATGGTTTTCGAACGTATCGATCGTCCAGGCGAGGACCTCCCGTCCGCCGATGGGGCGATATTGTTTCGGCGCGCTGTCCGGTTCTCCGGCGCGCTCGCCGCGTCCGGCCGCTACGATAACCGCTCCGACTGTATTCCTGTCCGCCATGCCCGCCTGTAAAATGCAAAGTGGTCATGATGCTGTAACGGGCCTTCAAGGTTTTGACCAGCATCCTTGTTCATGGTTTTTTCTCTTTTTTTCGCGCGATTGCATAAAAAGCGTGCAGTTTTTCTTTCTGCCTGATATTAGTGCAACTGCAATGATGGAAGACGTTTTCAACATAGGTCCCGTTCGGGTTCGAAACCGCGCGATCCTGGCGCCGATGTCCGGCATAAGCGATCTTCCCTTTCGCCGGCTTGCGTGGCGATTTGGCGCGGGGCTTGTCGTGACGGAAATGATCGCCAGCCGCGAACTCATCTGCGACCGCGATGAACCCCGGATCCGCATGCAGGGCTCCGGTATTTCGCCGCATGTTGTGCAGTTGGCGGGCCGCGAAGCCGTCTGGATGCGGCAAGCCGCCATCATCGCCGAGGCCAACGGAGCCGATGTTATCGACATCAATATGGGATGCCCCGCGAAGAAGGTGACGGGCGGCTATTCCGGATCGGCGCTCATGCGTGATCTCGACCATGCCGTGGAACTGATCGAGGCGACCGTGGCAGCGGTCCAGGTTCCCGTAACGGTCAAGATGCGACTCGGATGGGATGAACACAGCCTCAACGCTGCGGAACTTGCCCGCCGGGCCGAATTGTCAGGCGCCCGGATGATAACGGTGCACGGCCGCACCCGCGCCCAGTTTTATACCGGAACCGCCGACTGGAAGGCCATTGCCCGGGTAAGGGAAGCGATCTCGGTTCCGCTGGTGGTCAATGGCGATATTTCAACGTCGGACGATGCCCGGGTGGCGCGGTCGCAAAGCGGCGCCGATGCGGTGATGATCGGGCGCGCGGCGCAGGGTCAGCCATGGATTGTCGTCGACATCGCCGGCAAGGACAGCAAATTCGATATGCCGGGATCCGTCCTCAAGCTGATCGAGGAGCATTACCGCATGAATCTTGATCATTACGGCGAGGATGTCGGGGTTCGGCATTTTCGCAAACATCTCGGCTGGTATCTGGCCCTGCACGCCCCGGCATGCCCGCAAAACCTGAAAACATCCATGATGACATCGCGTGATCCGCAGCGTGTGTTTTCCGGACTTCGTGAGGCATTCGACGCGAACCGTGCGCAAGACCGGGGTGATCTGGCCGCAGCATGAGCATGACCGGAACGCTATCCACGGATTTCGGCGCCGAGGCTGCGCATGTGGTTCTCGACGCGATCAGGCATCCGGTGATCATGGTCGATGTGGAGAACCACATCTCGTTTGCGAACTGGGAGGCCGAATCCTTCTTCGGCGCCAGCCGTGCCCAGCTCTCACGGCGCAAACTCAGCACCTATATTCCATTCGGCAGTCCGCTGCTGGCGCTGATAGAGCAGGTCAGGGAGCGCCGCGCTCCGGTAAACGAATATCGCGTCGATGTGAGCTCTCCGAAGCTCGGGAGCGACCGTCTGGTCGATATCTATGTGGCTCCGGTCTCGGACCAGAACGGATCGGTCGTCGTGCTCTTTCAGGAGCGTTCGATGGCCGACAAGATCGACCGGCAGCTCACGCATCGCTCCGCCGCCCGTTCCGTGACGGGGCTGGCATCGATGCTGGCTCATGAGATCAAGAATCCGCTCTCGGGCATACGCGGAGCCGCGCAGCTCCTGGAGACCTCCGTCGGCGATGATGACCGGGCACTGACGCGCCTTATCAGGGACGAGACGGACAGGATCGTGTCGCTCGTTGACCGTATGGAAATTTTTTCCGACGAGCGGCCGGTGGACCGGGAGCCGGTCAACATTCACGCCGTGCTCGATCACGTCAAGGCTGCTGCCTCTGCGGGGTTTGCGAAAAATATCAAGATCGTGGAGAACTACGACC
>NZ_CFHWAF010000091.1:0-18642 GCF_984452065.1 Hoeflea sp.
GGGATGATTTTGCCGACGCATTGAAGACTGTCATTCGGGCGGAAAAACCGCGCGTGATGCTGGACGCCGTCGGCAACCAGATTTCCGCCGACATCTTCACGGCCATGCCGAACCGCGCCCGTTGGGTCGTTTACGGCAAACTTGATCCGACGCCGCCCGTGCTGAAAGAGATGGGCCAGTTCGTTTTCATGGAGAAGCACATTGAAGGCTTCTGGCTGACACGGTGGTTCATGAATACGCCGCTCGATCAGCAAATTCGCGTGATCGGTGAGGTCCAGGAGCGCTTTGTTTCAGGAAAGTGGCAGACGGAAGTCGGCGCCACGATACGCCTGCGGGACGCGATGGCGGATCTCGCCGACGCGCTGAAAAACGCCAATGGAAAGGTCATGCTGGTTCCGTAGGTTGATATTGAGAACACGAACAGGTGCCAGGGCGCATCACGGACCGGGCATCAACTCGGGCTTTGGGAGGGCCATTGAGTGGATATATTGCAACTGATTGTCAGCGGTCTGGCCAACGGGTGTGTGTATGGCCTGATCGCGCTTGGCTTCGTTCTGATCTACAAGGCGACCGAATCCGTCAATTTCGCCCAGGGCGATTTCATGATGCTGGGCGCGTTCATCACGCTCGGTTTCACAAACGCCCACTATATGGACCTGCCCTTCTGGCTGTCGGTTCTCATGGCGATCGCCATCATGGGCGTGCTCGGATACCTTTTCGACATGGTCATCCTGCGCAGGATGTTCGGTCAGTCGCAGGTGGCCGTTGTCATTTTGACCATTGCCCTGGGATTCGTGATCCGTTTTATTGCCGGCGCGATCTGGGGTCACGAACCGCAATCGCTGGAGTCGCCGATCGCGGGCCAGGAGTTGCGATTTGGCGGGCTGGTCCTTGGCCTGGACGAGGTCTGGGTAATTATTGTCACCGTCCTTCTGACCGGCGTGCTTTACCTCTTCTTCGCGCGCACCAGGCTCGGCGTCGCCATGCAGGCATCCTCGCAAAATCAGTTGGCCGCCTACTATATGGGCATCCCCGTCAAGCGTATTCATTCCCTGATCTGGGGTTTGTCGGGCATCGTCGCGACCATTGCCGGCATCCTCTTTGCATCGAAAGGTTCGATCGATCCGACCGCCGGTCTGCTCGGCATCAAGGCGTTTGCCGCAGCCGTCATCGGCGGTTTCGGCAGTCTGCCGGGCGCGCTGCTCGGCGGCATCATTGTGGGCCTCGTCGAGCCGTTTGCGGCAAGGTATATGCCCGCCGGCTATTCGCAGATCTTCCCGTATCTGATCCTCATCGTCATGCTGGTGGTGCGGCCCCACGGCATCCTCTCGCAAATCCAGACGAAAAAAGTGTGAGGGCCGGCAATGCGCACCGTATTCAAGACCTCATACGACGCCGACATCCGGCTCTTCAAACACAATGCGCAGGCATTCTGGTATCTGCTGCTGTTTGCCGTCGCGATCCTCCTGCCCTTTCTGGTCAGCGACTTCCTGATCGGCGAGGCAACGCTCGTCCTCATATGGTCGATCTGCGGCATGGGCCTGATGATCCTCGTGGGACAGACAGGACAAGCCAGCCTCGGGCACGCCGCGTTCATGGCCATCGGCGCCTATTCCAACGTGCTCTATCAGGAGCACTTTTCGATGCCGTTCCTGTTGTCTTTTCCGCTGTCCGGCCTGACGGCCGGGATCGCGGGCGCGCTGATCGCCCTGCCGACCACACGCCTGCACGGTATTTATCTCGCCATCGCGACCTTGGCGATCTCGGTGCTGGCGGAAGACCTCATTGTCATTCTGGAACCCATAACCGGCGGTGTTGCCGGTCTTTTTGCTCCCGATATCCAGATCTTCGGCTTCACCTTCAATCGCTACGGCAATCCGGTCGAGCTCTACTGGCTCGTGCTGGCGATTACATTTGTGATCGTCTACCTCTACCGCAATCTCCTGCGCTCGCCGCTGGGCCGGTCCTTCGCAGCGGTCCGCGATTCGGAGGTGTCGGCGAAGGCCATGGGTGTCAATGTGGCACGCACGAAGATGCTGGCCTTTGCGGTTTCCTGCACGATCACCGGGCTCGGCGGCGCGCTCATGGGCCACTTCGCGACCGTGTTCACCCACGAGACCTTCAATCTGATCATGTCAATCACCTTGCTGCTGATCATCGTGGTCGGTGGCCTCGGAACGATCCACGGGGCGTTTTTCGGCGCCATCATATTCGTGCTCCTGCCTTTGCTGATCTCGATGACACGCGACAGCGTCGCCTGGCTGACGGGTGCCGGTTCCATCACCATACCGGGGCTGGAACAGGGTATCTTCGGTGCCGTCCTCATCGGCTTTATCCTGTTCGAGCCCATGGGCATCTACGGACGATGGCTCAAAATCCGCACCTATTTTCAACTGTTCCCCTTCTATCGGAAGGACATGTTCCGCCGGCAAAAGAGCTATCTGAAGACGGAGCGCACACGATGAGTCTCCTGGAACTGACCAACGTCACGCTGCGCTTCGGCGGTCTCGTCGCGGTCAATGATGTCTCGTTCAATGTCGAGGAAGGTGAAGTGTTCGCGCTTGTCGGGCCGAACGGCGCCGGAAAATCGACTATCTTCAACATGATATCGCGGTTTTATACACCCGCTGAAGGCGATATCTTCTACGAAGGGAAAAGTATCCTCGGGCGGGAAGCGCATGAGATCCCGCAGCTCGGCATTGCCCGCACGTTTCAGAATATCGAACTGTTCGAACAGGCCTCGGTCCTGCAGAACCTGCTGGTCGGCCGACACACCCACTGCCGCTCGAATTTCATTACGGACATGATCTTTACGCCCTTTGTGCGCGAGGAAGAGCGCCGGCACCGCGAAGCCGTTGAGCACGTCATCGATTTCCTCGATCTCCAGGCCTATCGCGAGAAAATGATTGCCGGGTTGCCTTACGGGGTGCGCAAGGTTGTCGAAATGGGACGGGCGCTTGCCGTCAAACCCAAACTCCTCCTTCTGGACGAACCCGCATCCGGGCTTTCGGTCGAGGAAACGCAGGACGTTGCCTTCTGGATCGAGGACATAAAGAAGGTCATGGGCATTACCGTGCTGATGGTCGAGCACGACATGCACCTCGTCGGCGCCGTTTCCGACCGGGTGATGGCGCTTGCCGACGGACGCATGCTCGCCATCGGCACGCCGCAGGAGGTTCGGAACGATCCCGCTGTCATCGAGGCCTATCTGGGCTCCGATAACACGGCCGGCAGTGGAGAGGCCGCATGAGCGACAACACGCGAACACCACTGCTGCAGGTCGATAATCTGGAGAGCTTCTACGGGCCGATCATGGCCATCCGCGGCGTCAGCCTGGAGGTGAAAGAGGGGCAGATCGTTACCGTGCTCGGCGCCAATGGCGCCGGCAAGACCACGCTGCTCAAGACCATTTCCGGCGTGATGGATCCGGAAAAGGGAACCGTTGCGCTCCAGGGCGACGAAATCCAGGGCAGCGCACCCGACACGGTCGTTCACCGGGGCGTGGTTCACGTGCCGGAGGGCCGGGAGATATTCCCGATCCTGACCGTCGAGGAAAACCTGAAGATGGGCGCCTATACGCGGTCCGATCACGATGCGATCGCCGCCGATATGGATCTGGTCTATAGCTACTTCCCTATCCTCAGGGAGCGGCGCCAGCAGGAGGCCGGAACACTGTCGGGCGGACAGCAGCAGATGCTCGCCATCGGCCGCGGGCTGATGGCCAAACCGCGCATCATGCTGCTCGATGAACCCAGTCTCGGCCTCAGCCCCATCCTCGTGAAAGAAATCTTCACCATCATCAGCCGGCTTAACCGGGAGCAGAATGTGACGATGATGCTGGTGGAACAGAATGCCAAGGTGGCCCTTGATGTGGCACACTACGGCCATGTCATGGAACTCGGGCGCATCGTCATGAGCGGCGAAGCTGAAAAGCTGCAGCAGTCGAAGGACATACAGGAGTTCTATCTGGGCGCACAACAGGACACGCAGCGCGGACAACGGCGCTGGAAACAACGCAAGACCTGGCGTTGAGACCAAGGGAGGAGAACCACATGGGCACTATGGACACGATTCCACCTCAAACTCAGGTCAACGGCATCAGCATCAACAGCAATCTCGACAAGGGGCCCTACTTCATCGACGGTTGCGACACGGTCGCCAAACTCTTCCTGCAGCGCTGCAAGGCCCTGGGCGAGCGCATATCGCATCGCGAGAAGGAATACGGCATCTGGCTTTCCTATTCCTGGAGCGACTATCTCGAACACGCGCGCCTGATCGGACACGGCCTGGTTGCCCTCGGCCTGACGCGCGGCGAGGCCATATCCATTCTTTCCGAAGACAATAAGGAATGGGTCTACACCGATCTGGCGGTTCAATGCGTCGGCGGCATTTCGTCGGGTATCTACACCACCGATTCGGCCAGTCAGCTCGCCTATCTGGTCAATGATTCCGACAGCCGGTTTCTTTTTGTCGAGAATGACGAGCAACTGGACAAGTTTCTCTCGGTCCGCGAGGAAATGCCGGGACTGGCCAAGGTGATCGTCTTCGACCGCGAGGGACTGCACGACTATCACGACGATCAGGTGATCTTTATCGAAGAACTCTATGACATCGGCCGCGTGCATCACAAGAAGCACCCCGAATTGTTCGAACAGGAGATCGCGAAGTCCACGCCGGAGGACATTTCGATCCTGGTCTACACATCCGGCACGACCGGGCCGCCCAAGGGTGCGATGATATCAAACCGCAATATCATGTATTCCATTTCCGTGGGCGCCTATACCCTGCCCGCGCTTGCAACGGATGAACAGGTCTGTTTCCTGCCGCTTTGCCACATACTGGAGAGGTTTATCTCGGTTCTTTCGCCCATCGCATCGAAATCGACTGTCAATTTCGCCGAGAGCCCCGAGACGGTCTTCGACAATGTCCGGGAAGTCAGCCCCCATATTTTTACCGCCGTGCCCCGGGTCTGGGAGAAAATCTATTCGAGGATTTCCATCATGGTGGGCGATGCGACATCGCTCGGCCGGTGGGCCTATTCGCGGGCGCTTGCAGCCGGAACCGCGAGGGCCGAATGCCTGGAAACCGACACGCCTGTTCCGACCATGCTGGAGGCACGTTATCGTTTCTGGGATGCCGTTGTGCTGAAGAATATCCGGCGGATGATCGGCATGGACCGACTGCGCCGCGGCACGACCGGCGCGGCCCCGATTTCTCCCGATCTCTTGCGCTGGTTCAAGGCCATCGGCATCGATCTGTTCGAGGGTTACGGGATGAGCGAAACCGCCGGCATCATTTCCCTCAACATGTTCGGCAAGAACAAGATCGGCAGTGTCGGTCTCGTCGTTCCGGGCGGTCAGGTGCGGATCGGCGACGGCGGGGAAATCCAGTACAAGGCCGGCAACGTGTTTGAAGGCTACTGGAAGAAACCTGAAAAGACACAGGAAGCGATGTCCGAAGACGGCTGGCTGAAAACAGGCGATGTCGGCCATGTCGACAATTCCGGCTATGTGCATATAACCGGCCGCCTGAAAGATATCATCATCACCGCCGGCGGCAAGAACATCACGCCGGCCGAGATCGAGAACAAGCTGAAATTCTCACCCTATATCTCCGACGCGGTGATCATCGGCGACAAGCGGAAATTCCTTTCCTGCCTGATCATGATCGATCAGGAGAATGTCGAAAAATTCGCCCAGGACAAACGTGTGCCGTTCGGTGATTTTGCTTCCTTGTGCGCCACCGAAGAGGTGCAGGAACTCATCGGCGATATTGTACGCGATGTGAACGACGAGTTCGCGCGCGTGGAACAGATCAAGGCGTTCCGGCTGATCGACGTTCTGCTGACGGCCGAGGACGACGAGTTAACCGCCACCATGAAGCTCAAGCGCAGTTTCGTGGAGAAAAAACATAAAGCGCTCATAGAAGAGATGTACGCGTGAACCAGCTCTAGGAGGAGTACGTTATGAAAAAACTGGTCAAATCGATGGCCTTTGCCCTGGCCATGTCGGTGGCTCTGCCGCAGGCATTTGCCGAAACCCAGGGCGTGACCGATACGGAAATTCTGATCGGTTCGAACAATGACATGTCAGGAATTTTCGCTGCATTCGGCGCACCCGCGATCGGTGCGGCAAAACAGTATTTCGACCAGGTCAATGCCGCGGGCGGCGTGCATGGAAGGCAGTTGAGGCTCATTGCCGAAGACCACGCCTATCAGATGCCGAAGGCCATGCAGAACATCAACAAGCTGGTCAACTCGGACCAGGTGTTTGTCATGCTGCTGTCGCTCGGCACGCCGATGAATATCGCCAGCTTCCCGCTTCTGGAGCGCAAGGGCATTGCCAATATCGGACCGCTCAGCGCGGCCCGCCAGATGGTCGAGCCGTTCGGGACCTACAAGTTCGCCGGATTTTCTTCCTATTACGACCAGATGAAAGCCGGGGTGAATTATCTGAAGGACAACAACGACGCCAAGGTCATTTGCGCCATGTATATTCCTTCCGATTTCGGCAAGGAAATCCAGCAGGGCGCCAAGGACGCCGCAGCGGACCTTGGACTTGAGTACAAGGCCGAGACGACGCACAAGCCCGATGAGCAGGACTTTGTCGGCTCGCTGACAAAACTGAAAGACGAGGGTTGCGACACGATCGCGACCGCTCTCGGCATTCGTCAGACAATCACCGCGCTTGCGACGGCCAAGAAGATCGGCTGGGACGATGTTGATTTCATCGGCTCCTCGGCCGCCTTCCACACGGCGGTTGCAAAAGTGCCCGGAGGCGTGACCGATGGCTTTTATGCGGCAGCCGGCTGGCCTGACCTCGGCACGCGGATGGATGATCCGCATGTGAAAAAGTTCGTCGAGGACTATCAGGCAGAATTCGGTGAATTCCCCGGCACCGGCGCGCTTCTGGGCCGTTCGTCGGCCGAAGGTCTCGTCATGGCGCTCGAAGCTGCAGGACCGGACCTTACGTCCGAGAGTTTCCTGAAAGCACAGGAGAACCTCAACTATATCGACCCCATCACCGGCGTGAAGATCGACTATAGCGAAACCGACCACCAGGGCGGCGACGCAATCATCATATCGCGCATTGACGGCGGCGACTGGAAGGTCGTAGGCGAACAGTAAAAAACCTGATCTCGCCGCCCGGCGCCATCGAAAGCGCCGGGTGGTACATTCCATTCATCCATTTATCTGTCCTCGGTAAACCAGTTGGTGAGTTCATGTCAGAAGTCGTTTCCTATGAAGTTGTGTCCGATGAAGCCGGTTCGATCGCAGTCATTGCCATCGATAACCCGCCGGTGAACGCGGCAAGCCATGCGGTCCGCGAGGGGCTCGCAGCGGCCGCTGCGAAGTTTACCTCCGACGCAGCGGAAGTCGCGGTCGTCTATGGCAAGGGCCGCACCTTCATTGCCGGAGCAGATATCCGGGAGTTCGGAAAACCCATGCAGGAGCCGGGCCTCACCGAGGTCATCGATGAGATCGAGAAGCTCGACAAGCCCGTCGTATGCGCAATCCACGGAACGGCGCTCGGCGGAGGGCTGGAGACCGCCCTTTCCTGCCACTACCGCGTTGCGGTGAAGTCGGCGCGGGTCGGCCTGCCGGAGGTCAATCTCGGCCTTTGCCCGGGTGCCGGCGGTACGCAACGCCTGCCCCGCCTCACCGGGATCGAGGCGGCGGCGGAGATCATAACGTCGGGACGCCACGTGCCGGCCACCGAGGCCCTTGAACTGGGAATCCTCGATGCTGTCGACGACGGAGAGGACCCGCTGGAGGCCGGACTGACCTTTGCACGGCGTGTGCTGGGGGAAAGCCTGCCGGCACGCGGAACCTGCGACCGGAATGAGAAGGCCGAGGCTTCGCGCGGCAATGATGCATTGTTTGACACGCTCCGCGACACGGTCAAAAGGAAGGCCAAGGGGCAACTTTCGCCGCAGCTGTGCCTTGAGGCGGTTATCGCCTCCGCCGAACTGCCCTTTGTGGAAGGCATGGTGCGAGAGCGCGAATTGTTCATGGAACTGATGAAATCGCCGCAGCGCGAGGCCCTGATCCACGCGTTTTTTGCCGAGCGTGCTGTCAGGAAGGTTCCGGAACTTGCAAACGGCAAACCACGAACGCTTGAGAGCGCTGCCGTCATAGGCGGCGGCACCATGGGCTCCGGCATCACCGTATCGATGCTCTTTGCCGGCTTGCCGGTGACCATGATCGAGCGCGACGAGGAAAGCGCGGCGCGCGGGCGGCAGAATGTCGAGCGGATTCTCGACGACGGCGTCAAACGCGGCAAGTTCGATACGGCCCATCGCGACCGGCTGGCGAACGCGCTCTATTCGGTCAGCGCCGATATCGGCGCCCTGAAAGATGCGGATATCGTTATCGAAGCTGCTTTTGAGAACATGGAGGTCAAGAAAGATCTCTTCCGCCAGATCGATCAGCACGCGAAACCGGGCGCGGTCCTCGCCAGCAACACGTCCTATCTGAACATCAACGAGATCGCGGCGGTCACCGGCCGGCCGCGGGATGTGCTCGGGCTGCACTTCTTTTCACCCGCGCATGTCATGCGCCTGCTGGAGATCGTGGTGGCCGACAAGACCGACGCCGATGTTGCGGCGACCGGTTTTGCGCTTGCCGCAAAGCTGAAGAAGGTCGGCGTGCGCGCCGGTGTCTGCGACGGTTTTATCGGCAACCGGATCCTCGAAAGATATCTGTCGATCGCTTCCTACATGGTGGAAGACGGCACAAGCCCCTACGACATCGACAAGGCGGTCCTTAATTTCGGCTATCCGATGGGACCGAACCAGATGGGGGACCTTGCCGGCCTCGATATCGGCTATGCCAACCGCACGCGCAAACGCGAAGAAGGATGGAAGGGCCGATACGCCGCCGATTATATGGACCGCATCGCCGAACTCGGCCGTTACGGCCAGAAAACCGGCCGCGGCTTCTACATTTATGAAGATGGCAGCCGTATCGGCAAACAGGACCCGGAGGTGCTGGAGATCATCGATCAGGTACGCTCGGAAAAGGGCATTGTCCCGAAACCGCTGGACGAGGCTGCCATCATGCGCCGCTACATGGCCGCGATGATCAATGAGGGCGCGCGTGTCGTTGAAGAGGGAATTGCCCTGCGCCCGCTCGATGTCGATATCACCATGCTCTATGGCTACGGTTTCCCGCGCTGGCGCGGCGGACCACTGAAATATGCCGATATGATCGGTCTCGACAAGGTTCTTGCCGACATTCGCGAATTCGAGAAAGAGGATGCGGAATTCTGGAAACCGGCTGCGTTGCTGGTCGACCTGGTTGAGCGGGGAGAGAATTTCGACAGCCTGAACAAAGCCGCAAACGCCTGAGGATTGAGCATATGCGCGAAGCAGTAATCGTATCGACCGCCCGCACCGGCATCACCAAGGCATTTCGCGGCGGCCTGAACATGACCCATGGCGCGGAGTTCGGCGGCGCGGCGGCCAGGGCGGCCGTCGAGCGCTCCGGCGTCGATCCGGGTCTCATCGAGGATGCGGTGATCGGGTGCGGCCTGCCCGAAGGCGCGACCGGCGGCAATATTGCCCGACAGATCGCGATCAGGGCCGGCATGCCGGTCACGACCGCCGGGATGACCGTCAATCGCTTCTGCTCCTCCGGCCTGCAGGCGGTGGCGCTCGCTTCGCACGCCGTTACGCAACAGGGTTCGCCGGCCATGCTCGCCGGCGGTATTGAATCCATTACCCTCGCCCAGGGCCATGCGAATACCCACATGGCCCGCAGCCCGTGGATCCTTGAAAACAAGCCGGCAATCTACCTGCCGATGATCGATACGGCTGACATCGTCGCGGAGCGTTACAGCATCTCGCGCGAGGCACAGGACGAATACGCCCTGTCCTCACAGCAGCGCACGGCCGAAGCGCAGGAAGCCGGCCGCTATGACGATGAGATCATTCCTTTCACGACGACGATGGCGGTCAAGGACAAGGAGACCGGCGAGATCTCCCAGCACGAGGTCACCATCAATGGCGACGAATGCAACCGTCCCGGCACAACGCTCGAGGGCCTCCAGGCTTTGGAACCGGTTCGCGGCCCGGACCAGTACATCACCGCCGGCAACGCATCCCAATTGTCCGACGGCGCGTCCGCCTGCGTGGTCATGGACGCCACCGAGGCCGAAAAACGCAATATCGAGCCGATGGGCGCGTTTCGGGGCTTTGTCGTCGCCGGCTGCGAGCCGGACGAGATGGGCATCGGCCCGGTTTTTGCCGTGCCGCGGCTGCTTGAGCGCGCCGGCCTGACAATGGACGACATCGGCCTTTGGGAGCTCAATGAAGCGTTCGCCAGCCAGGTGCTTTACTGCCGTGACAAGCTCGGCATCCCGCAGGACATTCTCAACGTCAATGGCGGCTCGATCTCCATCGGCCACCCCTATGGCATGACGGGCGCGCGCCAGGTCGGCCATGTCATGTATGAGGGCAAGCGCCGCGGCGTGAAACATGTCGTGGTGACGATGTGCATCGGCGGCGGTCAGGGAGCGGCCGGCCTGTTTGAAATCTACTGAGCGAGGACGGGATCATGGATCTGAACTACACGGACGAGGAAATCGCTTTCAGAGACGATGTCCGCGCTTTCCTGAAGGCGGAACTGCCCGCGTCCATCTCCGATAAGGTCAGAGGCGGCAAGCGCCTCACCAAGGAGGATATGGACACCTGGCACGCGATCCTGAACAAGCGCGGCTGGCTGGCCGAAAACTGGCCGGTGGAATATGGCGGCACCGGCTGGAACGCGGTCCAGCAGCAGATCTTCGATGACGAGACCTGCGCGGCAGGCGCGCCACGTATTGTACCCTTCGGTCTGAAGATGCTCGCGCCGGTGCTGATCAAATACGGGTCTGAGGAACAGAAGAACCACTATCTGCCGCGGATCCTCGACGGTTCCGACTGGTGGTGTCAGGGCTACTCCGAACCCGGCGCCGGCTCGGACCTTGCATCGCTGAAGACACGTGCGGTCCGCGACGGCGACCACTATGTGGTGAACGGACAAAAGACCTGGACGACGCTCGGCCAGTACGCCAACAAGATTTTCTGTCTCGTGCGCACGTCGACGGAAGGCAAGCCGCAGGAGGGCATTTCCTTCCTGCTGATCGATATGGATACACCCGGCATCACGGTGCGCCCCATCATCCTGCTTGAGGGCACACATGAGGTAAACGAGGTCTTTTTCGACGACGTGCGGGTGCCGGTCGAGAACCTCGTCGGCGAGGAGAACAAGGGCTGGACCTACGCCAAATACCTTTTGACCCACGAACGCACCAATATCGCGAATGTCGGCGCCAACAAGGTTTCGCTCGAGCATCTCAAACATATCGGACGCACGCAGAAGGTGCGCGGGCGCCCGCTGATCGACGAGCCGCTCTTTGCCGCGCGTCTCGCGCAGATCGAAATGGAACTCGACGCGATGGCGACGACCAATCTTCGCCTGCTTTCGTCGCCGGACAGCGTGGCCAATGCCGGGCCGATGAGCTCGATGCTGAAAATCAAGGGAACGGAAATCCGTCAGGCGCTTAACGACCTGACGCGGCGGGCGGTCGGCCCCTATGCCATGCCGTTTGTTTCCGAAGCGCTGGAAACCGGATACAATGAGGAGCCGATCGGCCCGGATTATGCGGCTCCGGTCTCCAAGGAATATTTCAACAACCGCAAGATCACGATCTATGGCGGATCGAACGAGATCCAGCGCGGTATCATCACCAAAATGATGATGGGGCTGTAAGGACAGATGGACTTTAATCACACCGAAGACAGGGCCATGCTGAAAGACATGGTGGCGCGTTTCATCGCCGACAATTATGCGTTGGAAAAGAGAAACGAGGCGGCTGAAAGCCCGGAGGGATTTTCACGGGAGCAATGGAGCAAGTTTGCCGAGCTCGGGCTCATCGGCGCCCTCTTTTCGCAAGAGGACGGTGGTTTCGGAGGCGCCGGGTTCGACATCGCCGTCCTGTTTGAAGAACTTGGGCGCGGCCTCGTCGTGGAGCCGTTCCTTGCAAGCGCCGTCCTTGGCGGCAGCATGCTGGCCGCGCTTGGCAGCGCGGAGCAGAAGTCCGTCATCGCCGAGGTGATCGGCGGCGACACACTTCTGGCCTTTGCGCATGGCGAGCCGCAAAGCCATTACGACCTGTCTCATGTCGAAACCACGGCTCAAAAGGATGCGGACGGCTGGGTCCTCACCGGCAGGAAGGCGGTCGTCCTCAATGGCGACAGCGCCGATTTCCTCGTGGTAACGGCACGCACATCGGGCAGCGGCTGGGACGAGGACGGGATTTCCGCGTTTCTTGTCCCGGCGGAAACCGATGGCCTGACAATCAGGGGCTATCCGACAATCGACGGCCAGCATGCCAGCGAGATCGAACTTGATGGCGTCCGGATCGATCAAACAGCCTTGCTCGGCAGTGAGGGCCACGCCTATGCGGCGATTGAACTTTCCGTTGCGCGGGCAAATGTCGCCCTCGCTTCGGAAGCTGTCGGTTTGATGGAGGTTTGCCGCGATCTGACGCTGGATTACCTGCGGACGCGCAAGCAGTTCGGCGTCCCCATCGGCAAATTCCAGGCTTTGCAGCACCGCATGGCGACGGTCCTGACCGAGATCGAGCAGGCACGTTCTGCGGCCATCAACGCGGCAGGCCGCCTGGAACTCGACCGGCGGAAGCGCGAAATGGCGATATCGTCCGCCAAGGCGCTGACCGGACGTATCGGCCGTCTTGTCGCCGAAGAAGCGATCCAGATGCATGGCGGCATCGCAATGACTTGGGAATACGGCCTCGGGCATTTTGCAAAGCGCCTGATCATGATCGATCATCAGTTCGGCGACGTCGATTATCATACAGTCCGCTTTGCGGAATTTTCACGCCAGGCGGCCTGATGAACGGCGTTGTGGCAGGATGAAGGTCATTCGCGACCAGACCGGCACGCAGCAGACGTTGGGCTATGTGGTCGAAATCGAAGCGGGCGTCGCGCGGGGTTATCTCGATATTGACCACCGGCATATCAATCGTGGCGGCAGCCTGCATGGCGGCGTCATTGCGACGATGCTCGACGCGGTCGCTGGTTATGCGGTCAGCCTCTCGGTGGACGGCGAGTCGCTTTTTTACACCTCAACCATTTCACTGACCGTGAACTACCTGTCACGCGTCAGCGACGGGCGTGTCGTGGCAACCGCGAAAGTCGCGGGTGGCGGAAAGAAAATCGTCTTTATCGATGCGCTGCTGGCAACCGATGCCGGCATCCCGGTGGCATCGGCGACCGGAACCTTCAAATTGTACAGGGACAGGGTGCGCGGCTAGAGCGAGTTGTGGTTAGATTGACGCATTCGATCGCATCCGACACTATGTTGCAATGCAACACAACAATTCGGCCGATGGAGATGTCTCATGTCAGAAGCGAAAACCGCCGTTGTCACCGGCTCCTCAAGCGGGATCGGCCTCGGTATCGCGGAAGGATTTGCCGCAAAAGGCATGAATGTCGTCATGAACGGTATCGAGCCCTCCGAGCAGATTGAGCCGCTCCGCAAAGGTTTGGAGGACACGTTCGGCATCAAGGTGATTTACGTTGGGGCCAACATCATGAAGCCGGATGGCGTGCGCGCACTCATGTCGACTGCCGAGGATGTGTTCGGTCAGGTGGACGTTCTGGTCAACAATGCCGGGATCCAGCATGTCGCGCCCGTGGAGGAGTTTCCAACAGACAAATGGGACGCGATCATCGCGCTCAACCTGTCGGCGGCGTTTCACGCGACGCAGGCGGTCGTACCCGGCATGAAGGCTCGCGGCTGGGGGCGCATCATCAACATCGCCTCGGCCCACGGGCTCGTCGCCTCCCCCTTCAAATCAGCCTATGTCTCCGCCAAGCACGGCCTC
This sequence comes from Hoeflea sp., assembly GCF_984452065.1. Classification (NCBI taxonomy): domain Bacteria; kingdom Pseudomonadati; phylum Pseudomonadota; class Alphaproteobacteria; order Hyphomicrobiales; family Rhizobiaceae; genus Hoeflea; species Hoeflea sp. The sequence goes on from NZ_CFHWAF010000091.1 coordinate 13,893, forward strand.
GTCGGACTGACGAAGACCGTGGCGCTTGAAGTCGCCGAGCACGGCATCACCGTCAATGCGATCTGCCCCGGATATGTGTGGACACCGCTGGTGGAAAAACAGATCCCGGATACCGCCGAAGCGCGCGGCATTACCGAGGAAGAGGTCAAGCGCGACGTCCTTCTGGCAGCGCAGCCGACGAAGGAATTCGTCCGTGTCGAACACATGGCGGCATTGGCCAACTTCCTGTGTTCCGACGAGGCATCGTCAATAACCGGCGCATCGCTTCCCGTTGATGGCGGATGGGTCGCGCAATGACATCATCGCCGCAAACCGACAGGTCGGACCCGATATGAGCAAAGGCAGAAAATCCGTCAATCTGGCATTGCAGGGCGGAGGCGCTCATGGCGCCTTTACCTGGGGCGTGCTCGACAGGTTGCTGGAGGACGGTCGCCTCGATATCGAAGCGATATCCGGTACATCCGCCGGTGCCATGAATGCGGTCGCCGTCGCCGACGGGATCATGCGCGATGGCGCGGACGGCGCCCGTGCGGCGCTTGAGTATTTTTGGCGGTCGATCAGCGAGCGCTCGGCTTTCAGTCCGATCCAGCGTCTGCCCTTTGACGTGTTCATGGGCAATTGGAGCCTTGATCACACGCCGAGCTACCATTTTTTCGATGCGATGACCCGCGTGGCATCGCCCTATCAGCTCAATCCGCTCAACATCAACCCGCTGCTCCAGCTTCTGGAGGAGTGTATCGATTTCGATCGTGTGCGCGGCTGCGATCAATTGAAACTCTTCATTTCGGCCACGGACGTCGAAACGGGCCGCGTCAAAATCTTCGACCGCAGCACGCTGACAGCCGAGATGGTGATGGCATCCGCATGCCTGCCCTTCCTTTTTCAAGCGGTCGAGATTGACGGTGTGCCCTATTGGGATGGGGGCTACATGGGCAATCCGTCCCTGTTTCCGTTTCATACACACACCGAATCGGGGGATATCGTCGTTGTGCAGATCAACCCGATCGAGCGCCGCGGCGCGCCGCGCACGGCGCAGGAAATCCTCAATCGTATCAACGAGATCAGTTTCAACGGAAGTCTGCTGCGGGAATTTCGAGCGATCGATTTCGTCCGACGCCTTATCGAAGAAGGCAAGCTGCCGCAGGACCATTACCGCAAAACCCGGGTGCATGTGATCGAGAACCAGGATGAACTCAAACCGCTCGGCGCCTCCTCGAAGGTCAATGCCGAGTGGCGCTTTCTCGTCCATCTGCGCGATATCGGGCGGGAGACGGCCGAGCGCTGGCTGGCGGCAAACATGGATCATGTCGGCAAGCGATCCACCGTCGATCTTCGGGCCATGTTTCAGGGTCTTGGCGTGGAGCATCACGGATAGTCCGCTCCTTATGTTCTGAACCGGCAGGACGACGGAAATTTCCAGATTTCCGGCGTGCGGCTGACGAAGCCCAAAAGCCCTGCGATCTGATCAGGCCTCAGCACTGTCGACGTGCTTGAGGTAAATGTCGGCAAGTCTGTAAAGCACAACCGCATTGAGCACGTGCCACATGAAATGCGTCCCGTAGGGGAACGTGTCGCAATAGGCCATGTCCGCCATTCGAAAGCCGATCGACAGCAGGAAGATGCAGCCGGTGACGATGAGCCCTTTTGAAATGGTTTCGTCGCGACCATGCATCATCGCGCCGACGGCAAAGATCGCCAGCAGGGCCGGCACATAGCCGGATGATGAGCCGATGACCGGCTGTATCAGCGGCACGAGCAGGTAGGTGAAGGGAATATAGGCGACCGTGATCACGATGCTGCCCCAAAGGGGCACCTTCAGGTAGTTCCGCACGGCCAGGAAGAGGTAGGCAAGGATGAAGACCAGGATCGGAATGCTGTCGGCCGCAAGTGCCCAAAGCGTCGCAAAGGTGTGGAACAGGAACGAACCGATGCCTATGACACCGATCCACAAGCCGAGGAACAGGGCGGTGCGTGATTTTGTACGGCTGGTCCGCCAGCCGATCAGGAACAGGATGGAAGCGATAATGAACGCGAAATTGGTGACCGCGTTGATGGGCTCCGCCCAGAACTCGGGCGCCAGCCTTTCGCAATAATTGTCCACTTGCTCGTTTATGGTTCCATCCCCCGCGGCTGATAATCCCTTACCACAATTCCTTGACCCGACAGGCCTTTACGTCAACCGAGCGATTTGAGCGCCTGGTCGGCGGCGCGCATTTCCGTCCACCGGCAAGCCCGGCGGCGTTCGGCTTGCGCGTCCGCGCCCCATTGCTCCGCATTCCAGTCTTCATCGACGTGCGCGGCCGCCCAGGCCTGCTCGGCCGTGATCTCCTCACGTGCGAGTGCAAGCGCCAGCAGGGCCGATCCGGTCAGCGTGGTGAATGTGTGCAGGCTTGCCAGGGCGATCGGGCTCTTGAAACCGGCCAGATGGACACCCACCGCGCCGATGGTTTCCCGGGTCTGCTCGACATGCATGACACCTTCCGCCAGCATAAAGCGTGCGCCCAGCGCCGCGTGCGCCCAGTCAATGATCGGGTCCCAGGCCTCGTTCTGCCTTGCGATCAGTCGTTCGGGACCGTCGGCCCGGTAGCAAAGCAGGTCCGTGCCGGCGAAGCGGAGTATGTCTTCAATGACCGCCTGCGGGTCGGACGCGATGCCGTCTATGGCGGTATTGACGAGCCGTGTCACCGGCATGGAGACCGGGTCTATATCGTCCTGCTGCGCGTCCCATTCGATCCGGACAAGCTCTGCCAGATCCCTTGTCGGTGCGACCAGCCTGTTTTTTGCCGGCGTGCGGACCGGTTTTCCGTCAAGCAGAATGGAATAGGCATCTTCTTCTTGGCCGATGCCCGTTTCCTTGTAAAAGCGCTTCGGCAGAGGTCTTTTCGACAGGATCTGCGCGCGCTTCACGGGATCCGCGTCGCTCATCATGTCATTCAGATCGTCCAGTAATTCTCTCATCGTGCCTGCTCCGGCCCGACAATCGCGGAGAGTTCGTCGGGCCTCTCGATAACATGATGTGCACCCGCCTGGTGGAGGTGATCGACCGGGGCATAGCCCCAGGAAACGCCGACCGCCCGGACACCGGCATTCACCGCCATCTGCATATCGTAGATAGCGTCGCCGACCAAGATTGTCTGCTTCGGATCCATGTCGGTATCGGCGCAGCACTCAAGCACCATCGCCGGGTGGGGTTTTGACGGACATTCATCCGCCGTGCGCGTCGTCACGAACCGGCCATGAAAATTGTTCCGCTCAAGCAGCCTGTCGAGGTTGCGGCGGGATTTGCCGGTGACCACGCCGACGAGGATTTCGTCCCGCGCGAGCAATTCCTCCAGCAGTTCGAGAACACCGTCGTAAAACGGCTCCTCAATATCCGATGCCTCGCGCAATGAGCGGCTGTGATGCTTGTAGCGGCTTGTCAGATGCCGGACCTCATCGTCCACCGGCCGCTGCAACAGTTTGGCGATCGCCAGTTCCAGGGACAGTCCGATCACCGACTTTGTCTCGGTGAGCTGCGGGAGCGCCTGCCCGCCCTCTTCAAAGGCTCTTTCCATGCACGCGTGGATAATCGCGGCACTGTCGATCAGCGTTCCGTCGCAATCGAAGAGAATGAGCTTCATGCCTCATAGTCCTTGTCGAAGCCCAGAAGGTTCCAGCTCTGGACCATGTGCGGCGGCAACGGCGCCGTCACGTCGATGCGCTTGCCTCCATCCGGGTGGGGGATTGAAATGTGACGGGCATGAAGATGGAGGCGTTTTTGCATGCCGCCCGGAAATTCCCAGTTGTGATCGGCTTCGAAATATTTGGGATCACCGATGATGGGGCAGCCGATATGCGCGGCATGGACCCTGAGCTGGTGCGTGCGCCCCGTATAGGGCTCCATCTTCAACCACGAAAGACGCTGTCCCGCCTGCTCGACAGTGCTGTAGTTCGAAATGGCATGATCGGAATCCGGCTCGCCATGTTTGCACACGCGCATACGGTCGCCGTCCGGCGTGTGATCCTTCACAAGCCAGGTTGAAATGCGGCCTTCGCGCTTGCGCGGCACGCCCTTGACGAGCGCCCAGTAGGTCTTTTGCGTGTTGTGCTCCCGGAACGCCGTGGTCAGGCGCTGAGCGGCTCCGCGGGTGCGGGCGACCACCAGCACACCCGACGTGTCACGGTCAAGACGGTGCACCAGCCGGGGCTTCTCGCCCTTGCGGTTACGCCACGCCTCGAGCATCCCGTCGATATGACGGGAGACGCCCGAACCGCCCTGCACCGCCAGTCCGGCTGCCTTGTTGAAGACAAAGACCTTGGGGTCCTCGTAGATCAGCATGCCGGACAGGAACTCTGAATCGCCGCTTGAAGATCCGGAGCGTTTTGGCACGGCGTGCGGCCCGCCCTTCTCGTCGGTGCCCAGCGGCGGAATGCGGATCATCTGACCGGGTTGCAGGCGTGTGTCGTGTTTTGCCCGTCCGCCATCGATGCGGATCTGACCGGACCGCAGCAGCTTTTGCAGCTTGCCAAAGCCCAATCCGGGAAAATGTGTCTTGAACCACCGGTCGAGACGCATGCCGGTCTCGTCCGGGTCCACCTTCCTCTGCTCGACACCAGCCATCGCCCTAGCGCCCCTAGAGCGAGATGAGGTTAGATTGAAGCATTTGACCGCGGCGATTTTGGTTTCTGACAAGGCGGGTTGCGCGCCGTGGTGCCATCCCACCACAAGCGCGAGCCAACGCAGTCAGAGGGCAAAATCGCCCGGCCCATT
>NZ_CFHWAF010000092.1:0-11679 GCF_984452065.1 Hoeflea sp.
GAAGGCGGCGATGCGCGCGCCGCCGGCCTGCAAGATCTGTTCGGTCTCGTCCCATCCCTTCAACAGGGCCTGGCGCTGGCTCTCCGCCAGATCGATCGGCACCGGCGGGCTCACCCTCCATCGAAATGCTGCCCGCGGACCGCTGCGCGAATCGGTGGGCACCGCATGGTCGGCAACAGCCAGGTTTGCCTCCGGTCGACGCAGGCTGCGATTGGCACGCTCGATCGTCAGAAACGATTGCGGCGTGGAAAATTCGTGGAGAAGATGGCGATCGACATACAGCAGCGCCGAGCCATCGCCATAATCGCGGACCACATGGCTTTCCCACAACTTGTCGTAAAGCGTCTTCGGCATGCTCACGAATCCTGCCTGTTTGAGGTGCGTTCAGCTCGCGTATTTCTTTTCGAACTCCCAAACATCCTCGAAACCGACAAGCTTGTTGAATGCTTCGAAGGGATAAAGTTCGATCCGCTCGCTCGTCTTGCCGTTGGCAAGCAGGTCCTCATAGGCATTGCTGAGCGCCGCGCCTGCGGCCAGGAAACCGAGCGAGGGATGAATGGCGATCTGGTAACCCATCTCGGCCAGCTGTGCCGCCGACAGCAAGGGCGTGCTGCCGCCATTGACCATGTTGGCAAAGAGCGATCCATCGATCTCGTCACGAACCTTGCGCATTTCATCGACCGTTTCGGGCGCCTCGACAAAAACCACATCGGCGCCAGCCTTGCGAAATTCCTTGCCGCGACGGATCGCCTCGTCGATGCCGTGCGCGGTGCGCGCATCGGTTCTTGCGATGATCAGGAAGTCGTCGCTCTTGCGGCTGTCGGCCGCGACATCGATCTTCTGGATCATGTCTTCGAGCGCAATAACCCGTCGACCGGGTGTGTGACCGCAGCGCTTGGGAAATTCCTGATCTTCCATTTGCATGGCGCTGACGCCGGCCGCCTCGTAGCCCAGGACGGTATGACGGACATTGAGCAAGCCGCCATAGCCCGTATCGGCATCTGCAATGATCGGCAGCCTTGTCATCTTTACGATCTGTTCGGTGCGTTCCAGCATGTCGCGATAGGTAGCAATGCCGGCGTCAGGCAGGCCAAGATAGGAGGCGACCGTCCCATAGCCGGTAATGTACAGGGCCTTGAAATCCATGCCGTCGGCAATTTTTGCCGAAATCAGGTCGAAGACACCTGGCGCCAGGACGAATTCGCCATTTTCCAGGGCGGCTTTGAGTGCGGGATCTGCCATCAATCTCTCTTCATCTCTTTTGCGTTTTCAACGAATTGCTTGCCGGATCTCATTGCATGGCAAGCCTGCCAAGCGCAGCGGGCTCGTCGTCGAGACCGGCGGCGCGCAGGCAGGCCCACAGGGTGGCCTGGTTGGAGGTTACGACCGGCACGCTCAGCTCGGCCTCCAGTTCTACGATAAGCGGCTGGGTCGGGAAATCGGTGCACAACAAGACCAGCGCATCGCTTCCAGGCGCAAATGCCGAGCGGGCGTGGTTGCGCACAGTGTCAATGTCGGTGCGGGCAATCAGCGGGAATTCCGCCGGACCGTTCTCGCCGATCCCCAGCCCGAGGATGCGTTCCACGCTGAAGCCGTGATCCTCGAGAAACCGGGTTTCGTGCGCATTGAGCGTTTCGCCATAAGGCGTGGCGACCGAGAGTCTTTTGGCGCCGAGCGCTTCCAGCGCACCGACAATGGCCGCCGAGGTGGTAATCGCTTTCACCTGATGCTTGCCGGAAAGCGCTTCGGGCATGGAGCGGGCAGGCGTGACCATCGATCCGGCTGTGCAGGCATAGGCAACCACATCCGGCCCCACAGGCAGCAGCATGGCGAATGCGTCGTCTAGATCACGGTCCAGTCTTGCGCGCCCTTCAGCGCTTGCGATATCGCTATGCAAGCACATGCGGTGGGTGTGGAAGGACACACCCTTGGGCCGCGCCAGCCACCACTCACTTTCATTGACCGTATTGGTCGGCGGCACGATCAGGCCGAGCTTCGCCCGCCACCCATATGTCGAATGATGCCGCACGGACAAGGATATCGCTCCAAAACAGCCAGTCAAATGTCCGATTATTATGCACTCCAAGTAGTTATTTGTCCATATGTTTATCAGATTACCGAACCTCCTTGTTGGCTCGGATCGGGCTGAAAGCGGTCGCTTTCAGAGAATTGATTGGACAAATAACAGCGATTTGAGCAATAGACCTCGCGAGGCAGCAAGGTGGCAGGAAATGTCGGTTTCAGACACTGGTGAGGACGTAGAAGTGACGCGGAAGGGTCCCCGCTATCAGCGGATCCAGCGGGTGTTGGAGGAAAGGCTGGCCGCCGGCCAATATCCGGTCGGTACGCTGATGCCGACGGAAGTCGAACTGGCCACGGAATTCGAGACGAGCCGGTTCACCGTGCGCGAAGCGCTGCGCTATCTGACCGACCGGGGCTATATCGAGCGCAAGCAGGGCATGGGCACCCGCGTTGTGGCGATCGATCCCAGGTCGGAATATGCCCAATCCTTCGACTCGTTGCATGAACTCGTCGAGATCGCGCTCGAGACATGGTTCGTCTTCCATGAAACGACCAGGGTCATGCTCGACGCCGAGCTTGCCGCGCGTGTCGGCGGACGCGAGGGAGAGGAATGGTTTCGCGTAACCGGCGTGCGCTGGACGCATCCTGGCGGACGTGCCGTTTGCCACATCCAGAGCTTCATCCCGTTGCGTTTCGCCGATGCGGTTGCGGAACTCGAAGGTCACGAAGGCCCTTTCTTCAGCCTGCTTGAGCACCATGGCGAAGGCCCCATCGACGAAGTGATCCAGGAAATCCGTGCCGTGGTCATGCCCAATGAGATCAGCCGCACGTTGGGCCTGCCGCCAGGCGCGTGGGCGCTGCAATTGCTGCGCCGCTACATCACGGTGGGGGGCGTGCTGATTGCTTCTTTCAACTGGCATCCGGCCGACCAGATGACCTATACCATGCGGATTGAGCGCCATCGCGGCAATTAATGCGCTCTAGACCTGCTCTTGGGTGGTTTCGGTGCCATTGCCAAGCCTGAGCGCAAATACCCAGAGCAGCGCGCCGCAGATCAGCCCGGCGCCATTCAGCAAAACGCCATAGTCGAACATAGTGTGCGGTACGAACAGACACAGGCCGGCCAAGATGCAGGCGAGCCGGGCGACCGGAACCAGCATGACGCGGAACCATCCCACCACGCCCGCCGTTACAAGGCTGATCCCGCACATGGCGGTGACCAGGGTAAGCCCACTTTCCAGCCAGCCCGTCCCCATCAGCAGCAGAGCCGGCGAGCCAACGAACAGCATCGGCACCAGAAAGGCTGTCCAGCCGATGCGCACCGCTTCGATGCCGGTCTTCATGGGTGGCGCATGGGCCATGTTCGCGGCGACGAAGGCGGCGATCGCCACCGGCGGCGTGATCATCGACAGCATGCCGAAATACAGGACGAACAAATGCGCTGCCATCGGCTCGACGCCAAGTTCGACCAGCGGCGGGGCTGCGAGGGCCGCAAGCAGCAGATAAACGCCGACGGTGGGCAGGCCCATGCCCAGGATGATGCACAGGATGGCGGTCAGCATGAGCAGCAGTATCAGCGATCCCTTGCCGACCTGAACCAGAAAGAAGGTCAGCCCGAAACTCAGGCCGGAAAGATTGAACACGCCGATGACAATACCGGCGATCGCGCAGATCAGCACGATGTCGACGGCGATATAGCCGGCATCCTTGAATGTCTTGATGAGGTCGCGTGCGCGTATCGGGCGACCGTCATAGGTCTTGTACAACGCAATGACGAAAAGGAAGCCGAGCGCGGCAAGCGCTGCCGTTTCGGGACGCAGGTTGAAGGAAAACAGACCCACGATCAAAATGACGAAAGGCAGCAGCACGAACCATCCACGCCGCAACACCGAGAAGGTCGAAGGACGGGTGCCTTCCACCTGTTTGAGACCGCGCCGCGCCGCCTCGAAATCGGTGAAAACCAGCAGCGAGGCATAATAGAGGATCGACGGGATCAACGCGGCCGCGACGACTTCGGCATATGGAACGCGAAGGTTCTCCGCCATCAGGAATGCGGACGCGCCCATGATCGGCGGCACCAATTGCCCGCCTGTCGAGGATGCCGCTTCGATGGCCGCCGCTGTTTTGGGCCGGTAGCCGGCCTTGGTCATCAGCGGAATCGTGATTGCGCCCGTCGAGGCCACGTTGGAAACGGCGGTGCCGGAGATCGAGCCGAACAGGGCGGAACCGACAACGGCGATCTTGCCCGCGCCGCCGCGTGTGCCGCCGACCAGGCTGACGGAGAGATCGGAAAACACTGCCGAACCGCCGCTGGCCAGCAACAGCCGGGCCAGTACGACATAAGGGATCACCACGACGACGGCGATGGTCAGCGCGGCACCGACCATGGAGGCGCTGTCGAGAATGGTGAACACGATCAACCTTTCAGGCTGTACCGCGCGCGATTGTAGCGGTCCGGAAAGCTGATCGGAAAACAGTGCGTATAGGCACACGGCCGCCAGAATGAGGATCAACGGCCAGCTGATTGCCCGGCGCACGGTCTCCAGCAGCAGGACCATGCCGATACTGGCAACGACCAACGCCTCCTGGCGGGCATAGAAGAGGTTTTCCGTCAGATAGGGAAAGCGCAGCGTCAGATAGGTGCCGTAGCTGAGTGCTGCAAGGGCGGCCAGACGGTCGAACCAGGGAGCGTCCTCGGGTTCGCGTGCATCGCGCGTGAATGAGCGCCTTAGAAAGCAAAGCGCCATGGCGAGCGTCGCCGTGGCAATCAGCAATTGCTCCGTCCACACCCGGATGCCCATAAAAAGCGGCGCACCGGAAGCCCATAACAGGGAAAGGATCGGAATGAGAACCGCGCAGACGGACGCGCCGTTATGGATGAAACGTCGCATCTGCGCGGCTTTCGGCTTGTCTTACTCTTCCCAGATGCCTTGTTCTTTATAGAACTTGATGGCGCCGGGATGATAGGGGATGTCGACCTGCTTGCCCATATTGTCGGCCTTAAAGCCGTCAAAGAAGGGCCCGGAAGCAAGCAATTTCTCTTCGGAGGCATGCAGCGACTTGACAACCTCATACACCTGCTCGTCGCTGGTGTCCCGGGAGGCAAACAGCGTGTAGTAATACGCCATCACATGGGTCGGTTGCTTGATGCCGGCAACGTTTGCCGAGCCGTCAACTTCCATGAGGAACATTTGCGGCAGCCATTTCTGCATCCGCTCGACCGCGTCGGGTGAATTGTCTAGGTCGATATAGCGAATGCCGCCCATCGTGGCGTCGAATTCCTGCGCCGTGGCGGCACCCACGACGACGACCGTCACATCGGTGGTGCCTTCGCCAAAGCTGGCCCACATGCGCGGGAAGTTCGGCACCGGAATCCCGTTCACGTCATCTTCGGTCAGGTCGCCATTGGCCAGGCCGGCCTTGAAGGCGTGTTGGCCCAATGCCCCCTTGGAAAAGGTCGGCACGCGCTTGCCGCGCAAATCGGCCATTGACTGGATCTCACTGTCGACCGGCACGATAAAGCCTGCCCGGAAAGGCATCAGCGTCGCCACCATGCGCAGGTTTTCATTGGGCCTGCCTGCCGACATGCCCGTTCCGGTTTGCGCGAAATACGTCTGGACAACATTGGCAATTCCAAACTCGATCTCGCCGGCATTGACCAAGGGAATATAGTCGGCGGTGTTGGCGACTTCCTGCGGGCGCATCTGCAAGGGCGAGGCTTCCGACACCGCGGCTGCAAGCGCCCGGCCGATTTGGCTGGTGCCACCCGTGGCCGTGGAGCCAAGGGCGACCACATCGGCGGCTGCAACTTGCGCTGAAGCGACCATAAAAGCTACCGCCAGTAAGGATTTAGGAAACATTTCGAGGCTCTCCTCCGGTTGGTTTCAATTGCTCATATGTTCCGCGCTCAACAATTGTCCGACAGTCAGATGCCGCCGCCGGCATCCGGTACCGCTTGTTGAAACCTGTGGGCACCGCACAGTGGCGCCCCAAAGATCGTGAACCCGCCTTGTTGGTTTTATTATCGTCGGACAAATACGAAAGAATAAACTTGAAATGTCCAAACCTTTCTGACACATTGCGGGGATAACCCTATGCTGTCAAGCGAAACCTTGACCTTCCCTCCGACAAGGCGCCCGGCACCGGCTGCGCGATATCGGCAGCGGGTTCGACGACGCATTTCCGGGTCACGGCATCACCTACGCGAGGAGCAAATCAACCATGGTCGACAGTCTTGGATACCGAATGAAATTCGGCGTGATCGCTCCATCCACCAATACGTCGGTCCAGCCGGAATTCGACGCCATGCGTCCAGTAGGCGTCACCAACCATTTTTCGCGCATCGTCATTCCCGACAACCCGGTCCACAGCGATGACGATTTCAACGCGCTGATGGACAATATCCGCGAGACCATGATGCAATCGGTGGATGCGGTGATGTCGTGCAGCCCGGACTATCTGGTCATGGGCATGTCGGCGGAGACGTTCTGGGACGGGCTTGAAGGCTCCGTCGAACTGGAAAAACGCGTCAAAAAGCGCGCCGGCGTCAAGGTCGCCATGGGGTCGGATGCCTGCCAGGCAGCGCTCAAGGCGTTCGGCGACATCAAGCGCATTGCCGTCATCACGCCCTATATGCCGGTCGGCGACGAGCAAGTGCGCCGGTTTTTCACCGATTGCGGCTTTGAGGTCGCGGCTCTCAAGGGCCTCAAGTGCAAGAGCCCGATGCTGATCGCTCATGAATCGGAAAGGACCCTGCGCGACGCCATCATCGAATTGAACGACCCGTCGGTCGAGGCGATCGTCCAGGTCGGCACCAATCTGGCCATGGCGCGGGTCGCCGGCATTGCCGAATTCTGGCTCGACAAGCCGGTCATCGCCATCAACACGGCGACCTATTGGTGGGCGCTGCGCCAGAACGGTATCGACGACAAGATCCAGGGCTTCGGTTCGCTGCTGTCGCATTACTGACAATTAGCAGGAGCCGGCGCCCGGGGGCTGGCGGGAACGGCCGGTCGGGCCTGACGGTTATCGAAAGGAAGAGCGCTGATGTCGTTGCGCGAGGGACTGCGGAGAAGGCCAAGAACGGTGACGAGCCATATCGGCGGTCAATTCGTCGCCGCCGCCGGCGAAATGATCGAGGTCGTCGACCCTGCAAGCGAGGCCGTCATCGCGCATCTGCATGAGGCCGATGAGGCCGAGGTCGATGCGGCGGTGATGGCCGCCCGCAACGCCTTTGAGACCGGCCCCTGGCGCCAGACCACAATCGAACAGCGCCAGGTCGCACTGATGGCCATCCATGATCGTATCCTGGAGCACGCCGAAGAACTGGCCGAACTGGAATCGGTGAATACCGGCATTCCACTTGCCCAGACGCGTGGCATGCATGTGCCCAGAGCCGCCTGTAATTTTCGCTTCTTCGCCGAGGCGATCAACCAGTCGGGCGGTGAGACGTTCACCCAGGAAGACGGCGTTCTTTCGCTGGTGACGCATGAGCCGATCGGCGTTTGCGGGCTCATCGGTCCCTGGAACATGCCGCTCGGCCTGACGGCGATGAAGATCGCCGGTGCGCTTGCCTTCGGCAACGCCTGCGTCGTCAAGCCGTCCGAACTGACGCCGCTGACCGTGGCGCGTCTGGTCGAACTGGCAAGCGACATCCTGCCCGAAGGTGTGCTCAACCTCGTCAACGGCCGGGGGCAGATAACGGGTGCTGCGCTCGTCTCGCATCCGCAGATCGACATGGTGTCGTTCACCGGCGGCACGGAGACCGGCCGCGCGATCCTGAAGGCGCTTGCCGAGGGAATCAAACTGCCGGCCATGGAGCTTGGCGGCAAATCGGCGAGCATCGTCTTTGCCGACGCCGATATCGACTATGCGCTCAACGGCGCGCTGCTTGGCAGTTTCATGAACAATGGCCAGATGTGCCTGGCCGGAAGCCGCATCTTCGTGCAGCGCCCCGTCGCTGAGCTGTTCATCGAACGTTTTGCGCAGCGCACGGCGCAGATGAGAGTCGGCGATCCACTGTCGAAAGAGACCGAGATCGGCCCGATGATCAATCGCGCCCAATGCGAGCGCATGCTGCGCTATGCCGAAAGCGGCGCCGGCGAAGGCGCTCGCCTGCTGACCGGCGGCAAGCTGCACAGGCAAAGCAACGGCGGCTTTTTCGCCGAACCGACCGCGATGCTTGCGCCCGACAACGACATCGCGATCTGTCGCGAGGAGATTTTCGGCCCCTTCGCGACACTGCAGGTCTTTGACGAGGAAGAGGAGGCGGTCGCCAGGGCCAATGATTCCGATTTCGGCCTTGTCGGTTATGTCTGGACGGAAGGGTTGGAGCGCGGTCTTCGTGTTTCCTCGGCGCTGCGCACCGGTACGGTCATGGTCAATACGCCGATCGTGCGCGATCTGCGCACCGGCTTTGGTGGTTACAAGATGTCCGGGCTCGGCCGGGAAGGGGCCAGGGGGTCGCGCGCCATGTTCACCGAGGAAAAAGCAACCATCATCGCGCGTGGCAAACGCCGGTTTCCGCATATGGGCCTGAACGGATGAAGAGCCCGGGCGTTGTGTCCTCGCCGGGCGAGCCGATCTTGTTGACCGGCCGCGTCATCATCGTCACCGGCGGCTCGCGCGGGTTGGGGCGCGAAATGGCGATCGCGCTTGCGCAGGCCGGGGCAAATCTGGTGATCACCGGTGCGGGGCAAAGTGCGGCGCTAGACGAAAGCGGCCACTTGGTGCGCACTGCTTCACCGGCCGGCGCCGAGCACGGCACGTTCATGGCCGATGTGACAGACCCGGCGGCCTGCGAGCGCATGGTCGCCTATGCGCTTGCCCGTTTTGGCCGGCTCGACGCGCTGGTCAACAATGCCGGGCTTGGCATGCGCGCGGTCAGCGAAACCTTCAACACAGAGCCAACGAAGTTCTGGGAGACAAGGCCCGAAGCGTGGCGGCAAATCGTCGACACCAATGTCAACGGCGCGTTCTGCGCCGCGCGCGCGGCCGTCCGCCCCATGATCGAGCGCCGCTACGGCAAGATCGTCAACATCTCCACCAGCGCGCAGACCATGGTACGGCGCGGCTATTCTCCCTACGGCCCCAGCAAGGCCGCATTGGAAGCGGCATCGCGCATCTGGGCGCAGGATCTGGCGGGCACCGGCGTGGACGTCAATGTCTACCTGCCAGGCGGTGCTTCTGATACCGATCTGCTGCCGCCAGTGTCTTCTGAAGGCGCGGGCCGCACTGGCGCCGACGGCAATCTGCTGCCGGCATCGATCATGCGCCGCGCCATCGTCTGGTTGTGCTCGGCCTTATCCGACGGGGTGACAGGCGCGCGGTTCACGGCCAGGCTGTGGGACGAGACATTGCCGCCGATGCAGGCCGCCGAGGCGGCACGCTCGCCGGCGACCGGCCAGCCGGCGATACTTTGATGGTGATGGCGCCGCAAACGCCGGTGCCGTTTGGACAGGAACGCAAAGGCATGGATATTGGCTTCAACGCATATGCATCGGTCGGGCGCCGGCGCGGCGACCGGCTTTGCGATGTTCGAGGGCATTGGCCGACATGACACAAACTGCCAACCGAGTGGTCATCGTCGGCGGCGGTCCGGTTGGGCTGGTGCTCGCGGCGTTTTTGTCCCGGCGTGGCATCGCCTCGACCGTGTTGGAGAAATCCTCCGACGTGCCCAAGGATTTGCGGGCCTCCACTTTCCACCCACCGACGCTCGACATGCTCGACGAAATCGGCGTGACCGATGAACTGATCGAGCGCGGTCTCGTCTGCCCGACCTGGCAGTTTCGTGACCGCCGCGAAGGAGAGATCGCAACTTTCGATCTGGGTTTGCTCAAAGACGAAACCGGCCATCCCTACCGTCTGCAATGCGAGCAGTGGAAATTGTCCGAGGCGCTGCATCGCCACGCGCAAGCCGATGACGGGATTGATCTGGTGTTTGGTGCGCAGGCGGTCGAGGTGACGCAGGACGCCGACGGCGCGGCCATCACGGTCAAGCGCTCTGACGGAACGCGCGAGGCATTCCAGGGCCGCTACGTTGTCGGTGCCGACGGCGCGGGCAGCATGGTGCGCAAGCGATCGGGCATGACGCTTGAGGGCACCACCATTCCCGAACTCTTTCTTTCCATGTCGACGCCGTTTCGTTTCGACGAGGCGATACCGGATCTGGCCAACATCGCCTACATCACCGACCCCGATGAATGGGTCGTACTACTTCGAACTCCGACCCTTTGGCGCGTCCTGCTGCCCAATGATTCCGACCAGCCCGAGGCCGAGATGTATGATCCGGCCAATATGAACGCGCGCATCCAGGCGCTGTGCCCCCGGGACGGAGTCTACGAGATCGCCCATGCAACGGCCTATCGGGTGCAGCAGCGCGTGGCCGACCGTTATGTCGCGGGTCGGGCCGTTCTCGCCGGCGATGCCGCCCATCTCAACAATCCGCTCGGCGGAATGGGGCTCAATGGCGGCATACACGATGCCGTCAACCTGGTCGACAAGCTGGCGCGCATCTGGGCGGGCGAACCGGCCGACGCGCTGCTTGGCGTCTATGAACGCCAGCGCCGACAGGTCTGTCTTGAGACCGTCCAGCAGCAATCGATCCGCAACCGGCGCATGATGGGCGAAAAGGATCCCGTCAAGCGCCGCGCCTTTCACGACGAATTGCGCCGAACAGTGGAAGACCCGAAAGCGCATCACGCCTATGTGCTGCGGTCCTCCATGATCGCCTCGTTGCGCGATGCGGCGACCATTCGATAATGCCGGCCGGCAAATGATCGCGCCGCCACAACACCGGAAAAAGATAATGAGCCATACCCATTCCATCCGCCTTGCCGCCGGTTCCGGACCCACGTTCGGCGTGGATGACCTTGCATGCGCGGCAGCCACTCATCTTGGCTGCTGGGAAGAGGAGGGGCTTTCGGTGTCGTGGACACCGGCACTAGGCGGTGTTGCGGCGATGAAGAAGGTGCTGGCCGGCCAGGTCGATGCCGCCTATGGCGGGCTTGGCCCTGTGCTGCAATTGCGCGCCGGTGGCGAAAAGCTGCGCATCGTCGCATCGATGGCACGCGCCCTGGCGCAGAATCTGGTGGTGCAGGCAAGGATGGAAAGCACCAAACAGTTGCGCGGCGTATCCTGGGCGGTCGACGGCATCGGAGCGCTCAGCCACCACATGGGCTGCTGCATCGTCACAGCCCTCGGCATCGACGAGAACGAGATCGACTGGCGGGTTGTTGGCCCGCCGCCCGAGCGCATCGCGCAATTGCTGGCCGGTGAGGTCGATGTCTCGCTCATTCGTGTCGAAGAGGCGCTGGCGCTGACTGGCGCTGCCGACAACGATCTCAAAATGCTACTTGGCTTTGCCGAACTGAAACGATTGGTCCCGGTACAACCGCACGGCGTGCTCGCCACTACCGCGGCATTTGAACGGGACAATCCCGACGCCCTGGCCAAATTGACACGTGGCATCATCATTGCCTCACGCCGGCTGCGCGATGATTTCGAGGCGTTTTTGAAGACCTATGAGCATTATGTGTCGGTTAAGCTGGCACCGGCCGAGGTTGAAGCGATCTGGGCGCAGGAATGCGCCTCGGAGGGCTTTGCCGTGAATGGCGAACTCACGCCTGACCATTGGGACCGTCAGATCGCCTCCTTTGC
>NZ_CFHWAF010000092.1:11689-18507 GCF_984452065.1 Hoeflea sp.
AATTGCCGGCCATTGCGCGCGCCGATGTGATCGCCACCGGTTTCGTCGCTGGGGCCCTCGACGATCTGGGTCTGCGCGACGGCCCCGATCGGGGGCCTTGATTGAAAAAGTCGTCTGCCGCCCGGTCGATCCCGCCCAGAGCGTCAAGATGGACGGAAGAGCACACGAGGATGAGATCCGTGCCCAGCTCAATCATGGTGTCGAACTTATACCTGGCGCGATCGAACGCGCGCGCGAGCATCCCCGGTCAAGCCCTCGAAATCGCGGAACGGCTGGAACAGGGTGATCTCGAGGCTGTGGTCGCGGATCATGTCGCCGATCTCGCGCGGAGTGCCCGTATCGGCAATGAAATCCTGCTCGAAGATCTCTATCCCGTCGAAGCCGACTTTGGCGATCGCGTCGAGCTTTTCACGGAGGTTGCCGGAGATCGATACGGTCGCAATCGAGGTTTTCATGCGGCCTCTCCTTGCTCGGTCAACTCTGCACGAAGGCATACCTCGTCCAGCGGTAGGCCGGAGAAATGTGCCCAGGCGTGCACCCCTTGAAAAAAGAGCAGCTCGTAGCCGGAGATTATCTTCAAGCCTTCGGCCGCGGCATCTTGCAAGAACTGCGTATCGACAGGTGTGTAAACCGCATCGAATGCCCATTCCGCACCGGTCATCGCCTCTCGCGGCAAGGGGGTTCCGCCATAACCGGCCATCCCGACAGGTGTGCCATTGAGAACGCCCGTCGCCCCCGAGGTGGCCGCGACCGCATCTGTGTAGACGGCGGCATTTGGTGTGTTTGGGGCGGCCCGGATTTCCGTCGCCAAAGCCTGAGCTTTTTCTTCGTCCTTGTCGACAAGGCGGATTTCGCTGGCACCAAGCGCCACGAGTCCAAAGGCGAGCGCCCTCCCTACCCCGCCTGTTCCTATCAAGCAGGAAATGCCCGGACTGGCCTCACCCCTTACCCCGCGATACCCGGAGATGAACCCGGTATAGTCCGTATTCTGCCCCCTTGGGCCGTCAGCCTCGAAAAGCACAGTGTTGACGGCTCCGATCGCGCGCACGAGCGGATCATTGATGGCGACTTTTTTCGCGGCCCGTTCCTTGTAGGGATAGGTCACGTTGATACCCCGATAGCCGCGTCCCATGCAGGCATCGAAAACGGTATCGAAGCCCTCCCCATGTCTCTCGGGATCAAGCGGTCGTACCGAACCGTCAGCCCGTTCTGAGCGCCGGCCAGGCGATGCAGCAGCGGCGATTTGGACCGGGCGATGTTGTCGCCTATCAGACCCAGTTTCAGCTCCCGTGTCTCGGTCATGCCCCTGTCCTTTTCTTGTCGAATATGCGCGCCTTGACTTTTGCCCAGACCGGTGTTTGCGAAACGAAGATCAGGATCGCGGAGACAAACAGAACCAGCGATAGTGGGCTCGAGAAGATGCCGGCGAAGAACCGTCCCAGATCCTCCTGTTCCGAGATGATCGCCCGACGCCAGTTGTCGTCCAGAAGTCGTGACATGATTACGCCAAGGATCACCGGTCCAAGCGGATAGCCGTAGTGGCGCATGAAGTATCCGAACACGCCGAAGCCAAGCATCCAGTAGACATCGGAGATCGAGTTGTTGGCGGCGTAGGCACCGACGATCGAAAAGAGCATGATAAGCGGGATCAGCACGGCGCGTGGCATCTCGACGATCTTGGTGAACAGCTTGATGCCGGTCAGGCCGAAGATCAGCATGAAGATATTGGCCATCATCAGGCAACCAACGATGAACCAGAACATATCGGGCTGGTCGATAATCAGCATCGGGCCGGGATTGAGGCCATGGATGAAGAGCGTGCCGATCATGATCGCGGTCACCGCGTCGCCCGGAATGCCGAGCGTCATCATGGGAATGAAGGCACCACCCACAGCGGCGTTGTTGGCCGTCTCGGGCGCGACGAGCCCTTCCATTGCCCCGTCGCCGAAGGGACGTTCCGGTGCCTTGGTGACGCGCTTGGCATGGTCGTAGGCCATCAGTGCGGCGATATCACCACCTGCTCCCGGGAGCGCGCCAATTACGACGCCGATCGAAGAGGTCTGCAGGGACAGCGGGAGGTGCTTCTTCACCGTTGCAAACGAGGGGCCGATACGGCCGATCTTCTGGCGGACTGCATCCCTGTCGACGTGGTGGAGTTGCAAAAGCGCCTCGGATACACCGAACATCCCTATCATGACGGCGATGAAGGAAATGCCACCTTCAAGGAGTTGGAAGTCGAACGTGAAGCGTTCAGCAAAGGTCAGCGGATCGCGGCCGACCGCGCCGATTGCGATGCCGAGCGCGCCTGCGAAGATGCCCTTTACGAGCGAGCCTTGGCTCAGCGACCCGACCAGCAGAATGCCGAGGATTGCGAGCAGCATGTAATCCCGCGGCTGAAATCTCAAGGCGAAATCGGACACCAGTGGCGCGGCAAGCGCAAGGACGCCGATCCCGACAAAACCGCCGATAAAGGACATGACCGTGGTCACGCCGATTGCAGTCCCCGCCTCTCCTCGCTTGGCCATGGGATACCCATCGAGGGCTGTTGCAATCGCCGACGGCGCGCCCGGAATATTTAGCAGGATCGCGGTCCGGGAACCGCCATAGACCCCACCCATGTAGATGCCGATCATCAGGGAGATCGCAGGATAGACATCCCAGGAAAATGTGAAGGAGATCAGGATCGACACGGCCATGGTGACCGACAATCCCGGGATCGCGCCCACATAGACGCCTGCGAAGGTGCCAAGGCCAACCAGAAGAAGCAGTTCGGGTTGAGTGAAGACGGTGAGGAAATCCAAAAGAGCGGTCATTAGGTGGTCCCTCCAATGGTCAGGCCACGGAAGAACTGGATGAACTCAGCCTCTGGCACGATGCCCGCGGGCATGAGCACGCTGAAAACGATTCGGAATATCAGCCAGATCATGATCAGGCTTCCCAAAGACACAGTGAGCGTCCAAAGCCAACCGCGCTTGGCCAGCATCTTGATTGCGACGATGAGAAATAGCGCCGACGTTGGCAGGAAGCCGAGTGGTCGGAGCAAGATGCCGTATGCGACAAGAAAGAGCGCGAAAAGGAGAACGGTGATCGGCAGGATGTCCCGCGCCAGTGTCTCTGCCCGGTCAAGGGGCAGTTTTGCCGTCTTGAGGACCACGATCGCCGCTGAGATCACCATAGCGAGTGTCGCTGCTACGGGGATTGATCTTGGTGCAGACAATCCGTTGGGACCAAATGGATTCTCGATTCCAAAGGCGTGCCAGAGAAGTCCGAGGCTTGCCATCAGGAGGAAGGCTGCAAAGGCCAATTCCCCGGGCCGCCGTTTGTCAATCTCTCCGCCAGGCGTGGCGTCCAACGTGCCGTCGTGGTGCTCAGGATCGATATGTTCCATGGTCTCCTCCCGTGGACTTGAATGAATTGGGCGCCGCACTTCGCGAAGAAATGCGGCGCCCTAAGTCGGCAGTTGCCCGTAGATCTGCCAGGGAGATTATTCTCCTGGACGCGCGATTCCGAATTCTTCCGGAGATACTTGAGTCAGGCCGGCGTCTTGCAAAAGCCAAGCCGTGCCCTGCTGCCAGCGTGTCAGGAAGCTTTCGGCCTCCTCGCCCGAAATGGCCATCAGCCTGAAACCGCGGTCGTCCATCAGCTGAATGAAGTCGGGATGCTGCGCCCCGGTGGCATAGGCATCGGACAGTGCCGTGACGACATCGTCAGGCGTACCCTGCGGGACGAAGACACCGAAGAACGGGCCCCAAGGAAGATAGGTGCTGTACCCTTCGTTGAACTGCGTGATGTAGGGGGCATCGGGAAGGTTCTCGTTCGCCGCGACATCCATGATAGTCAGGACCTTCATGTTGCCCGCGCGGATGCCTTCGATGGCCGCGCCCAGAACTGCGGGCATCACGTCGATGGCGCCACCCTGCAGGCCAGTCAGTGCCGGGCCATCCCCGTCATACGGAACGCTGATCACGTCGAGTTCGCCTTCGACCGCGCCGATCATTGCATTAATGACCGACGGCAGACCGCCGGGACCGGTTGAACCGAAGCGAACCTCGCCCGGGTTCTCACGGATATAGGCCATCATCTCCGCGTAGTCGTTGAACGGGGCATCGGGTTTCGCCACCAGCACGG
Source organism: Hoeflea sp. (assembly GCF_984452065.1). Lineage (NCBI taxonomy): Bacteria > Pseudomonadati > Pseudomonadota > Alphaproteobacteria > Hyphomicrobiales > Rhizobiaceae > Hoeflea > Hoeflea sp. The sequence continues at coordinate 15,818 of NZ_CFHWAF010000092.1, forward strand.
CCGTGCCGCGCGCCAGGATCGAGATCGGGATGAATTCACTGTAGTCGCGCTCACCAAGCCCCATGACGCGATAAAGCATCGGGTTCTCTGCCCCCATGAGCAGGGTGTAGCCGTCGGCCTCGGATTCGGCGACGTGGTTCAGCGCGATCGCGCCGACGGCACCCGTCATGTTCTGCATCACGATCGTGCCGCCGAGTGCCTCTTCGGCGTGAGGCGTGACCGACCGCATCACAGTGTCTGTTGAGCCCCCTGCACCCCATTGGATGATCCCCTGGATCTCTCTTTCGGGGTAGTCCGCGACAGCCGCTGTGGCCGTCAGAACCAGCGCGCTGAGCGTGCCTACGATAATCCGCTTCATGGTTCTCCTCCCTAGCAGTGCGAATTCCTTGCCGACGGTGTCGGCGAGCAATAGCGTTCTTATCGCGCCATCCCCATCTTAACGTCAAATATCTGTTTTGCGCCTCCATTAACATAATGTTATTTTTTCGAACGATACCACGGCCCATCCTCGACCGCTTTGCCCAGTTCGCGCCGAAACTGCGCAATCGCGAATTCGACGAATCCTGACAGCACGCGTCCCTTCTTTCGCGCCACGAAGCTCTTGACCCGTACGTCTTCGGCAAGTGGTCGGCGCTCCAGTCCCGGCATATACACTTCGGCCACCGAGAACTCATCGATAACGGCAACGCCGAGCCCGTGCCGAACCAAGCTCACCACAGTCTGCGCGAACCGGCCGCGCATCACATGGCGCATGTCCACCCCGGCCATGGCGAAGGGCTTGGCCAAAAGGGCTCCGTACGGGTCTGCTGGGTCGACACCAATCAATGCCTCCCCGGAAAGGTCGGCCACCGATACACTCTCCTTCCGGCCAAGCGCGTGGCCCTCCGGCAGGATCACAACCAAACGCCCCTCGGCGATCTGGTCGTTTTCGATCGCGGCGTTCTCGACAGCTGAACTCATGATCACGAACTCGCCGCGCTCGAGCAGTAGGTATTCCACGGTCTCTTCGATCTTCAGCACGTTTATATCCACGAAAAGATCGTCGTATCGGCTTCGCACCTTTTGCAGAGCTCGCGCCGCGATGAACTGAGCGATCGAAGGCGCTGTAGCAAAAGACAGACGGACATCCTCGCCCTTCTGCAAAGAGCCGACAGCGACCTGCAAATTCTCGACACCTCTGTAGACTTCGCGGATCTGATCGAAGACGCGGGCCGCTTCCACCGAAGGGGTAAAGAGACCGGCCTTGCGTTCGAAGAGGCGGATGCCGAGCGACTCCTCCGTATGCTTGACCAGTCGGCTGATCCCGGGCGCAGAGACATTGAGCATGTCTGCAGCGCCGCTGATCGTGCCCGTCATCATGACGGCGCGGATCACTTCGATCTGCCGCAGGGTCATTTCTGGCATGGCTGATCTCCCCCGCGCCAGATTAACCTGAAGTTACGCTGACGCAAGAACAAGCATTTGACGTTATTTCCAGGTTCGCGGACCATCCCGGCATTCAAGGGATCGAGGGAGGACGTGTTGGCCGAAAATTGCGATCTCCTTGTCGCCGGTTCCGGGGCCGCAGGTCTCGCGGCGGCCGTCACGGCGGCACATCGCGGCCTTAAAGTCATTCTCGTTCAGCGATACATGTCGCAGGGCGAATGACGCATCACTTGTGGGACTTGGCGATGTACGGCCGAGCGATGCAGCTCAGAAACGGCCAAGCCCTTGTTGGGCGCCTCTTACGCTGTGCGCGTCATCCCGGCAGTTTCGGCACATTCGCCGGCCTTCAGACAGACGGGCATGCAAGCGTCCTGGATGAGGACGGACATCCAATTCCGGGCCTTTACGCCGCCGGCACGGACATGGCGAGCGTAATGGGTGGCCACGACCCCGCAGGAGGCATCAATCTCGGTCCCGCCCTGACGTTCGGGTTCATCGCAGGCCGTCACGCGGCAGAGGCTGCACTATGACACAAGGGATTTCCCTCGCGCACTTGACCGCAATTGACTTGCCGCCGCCACAGCTGATCGAGGCGGCGGCAAAGGCAGGCTTCAACGCCGTTGGTCTGCGGCTCATCAGGGTGACCGAGACCACACCCGGCTATCCACTGATGCAAGATGCCCTCATGATGACAGAGACCAAGGCGGCCCTGCAGGACACCGGCCTTCGTGCCAGCGATATCGAGTTCGTCAAGCTCGAGCCGGACACGGACGTCTCCACTCTCTTGGCGTTTCTTGACGCCGGCGCAGAACTCGGCGCACGCGAGGTGATCTGCGCCCCTTACGATCCGGAACTGGACCGTCTCGCAGATAATCTCGGGCGGCTAGCCGAGTCGGCCCAAGATCGCGGTTTGGGTGTGTCTCTAGAATTCTTCCCGTGGACAGTCGTTCCCGATCTGAGAACCGCACATCGTGTGGCACGCGCGGCAGGTCCCCACGTGGGCATACTCGTCGATGCCCTGCACTTCGAGCGCTCAGGCGGTACATTTGACGAAGTGCGTGCCGTGCCGCAGCACCGGTTGCGCCTGGCGCACCTCTGTGATGCTCCAGTACACGAAACTTATTCGACCGATGAGTTGATTCACACCGCCAGGCAAGCGCGATTGCCGCCGGGGGAAGGGCAAATTGACCTCCTTGGGCTTATCAAGGCCTTGCCGAAATGCATTTCTTTCGGACTCGAAGTCCCGATGGCTAGATACCTTCAGC
>NZ_CFHWAF010000093.1:0-18226 GCF_984452065.1 Hoeflea sp.
GTTTGATCGCGGCATATCCTGGGCCTACGAAATTCCATACATCCTGTTTCCCTGGGCGGTCGGCGGTGCGATCAGCGTTGCCGGCTGCCTCGGCCGCAACATACAAATCAACCTTTTTGCAAATATCGTCCCGCGCCGCCCCCGACGCCTGGTCGGAGCCTTCGTTCATGGTCTCATCGTACTGATCTGCATCGGCGTGGTCTGGACGGCCACGCCCATCCTCAACGCATCCAAATTCATGCGCCTGGCGGAAACCGGAATTCCGCAGTTTTACGGCATGTTGGGTCTGGTTGTTGCCTTTATCGCCGTTGCCGTCGTCGCAGCCATAGACCTTGTCCTCCTCCTGCTTGGCGAGCCTTACCTGAACGGCAACGCACCCGAAAAGAGCCTGAGCTGACACGATGTCAATAATTGTCGGCTGGACCTTCGCAGTTCTTGTTATCTTCTCGGTGCCGATTGCGTTCGCATTGCTCGGCGGCGCGGGAATTGCCCTTCTTGTCGAGGGGCGGCCGCTGGCGGTTATCATGCAGCGCCTCTACACGCCGACCCAGAGCTTCCCGATGCTGGCCATCCCGTTCTTCATCCTGGCGGGCAGTCTGATGATGTCGGGGCGGATCGGCGACCACCTTATCGCCTTCGCCAAACTGGTGATCGGTCGTGTCCGCGGCGGCATGGGCCAGGTTTCCATTCTGGGCTCCGTTATGTTCGGCGGCGTGTCCGGATCCGCCGTTGCAGACGCATCCGCACTCGGAAACGCGCTGATTCCGGTCCAGGTCAGGGAAGGTTACCCGCCGGCCTTTGCCGCCGCCATCAACGCGTCGTCTGCCACGATTTCGCTTCTCATTCCGCCCTCCATTCCTCTCATCCTGTTCGGCCTCGTGACGTCGACATCGATCATCGATCTTTTTGTCGCCGGTATCATTCCGGGCCTCATGCTCGGCGCCGGGCTGTTGGGTGCCTGCTGGCTGACGGCCGTGTGTCGCGGCCTGCCGCCTTCCCCCTTCTTCGGTGGCTTCTCGGTGTGGCGCGGCCAGGCCTTGAAGGCCCTGCCAGCTCTTGTCATGCCGGTATTTGTTATCGGGACGCTTCGTTTCGGCGTGGCGACCCCAACCGAGGTCAGCGTGATGGCGGTTGCGTACGCGCTTTTCATCGGATCGGTCGTCTATCGGGATCTGAATGCGAAAACCGTCCTTCGCGCCCTGACGGAGACCGCCGTCATGACGGGCGCCGTGCTCCTGATCATCATGGCATCGTCGGTCGTTCAGTGGATTCTCACACTGGAGCAGGTACCGCAAACCTTGACCGACTGGATTGTCGGCAATCTCGACAAGGCCTGGATGGTCATTCTGGCAATGAACATCATTATGCTGATTGTCGGAACCGTCCTCGACCTGCCGGCAGCCATGCTGCTGCTTGGGCCGCTGTTTATCGGAATTGCGCAGGCGATTGGCCTGGACCCGGTCCAACTGGGCCTGATGATGGTCATCAACCTGGCGATCGGGCTGTATACTCCACCGGTCGGAACGACGCTCTTCATCTCCGCGACCATCGCGCGAACGACCATCGGCAAAGTCGTGGTCGAACTCTGGCCGTTCTACCTCGTATCCGTCCTCGTGCTCATCCTCGTGAGCTACGTGCCGGCGTTGACGATCTACTGAAACTGCAAGATCGGCTTCCCGCCTTCGGCGGTCGCCGCTCACTCCCACTCAATCGTCCCGGGGGGTTTTGAGGTCACGTCGTAGACGACTCGGTTGATGCCGCGGACCTCGTTGATGATGCGGGTCGCGGCGCGGCTGAGAAATTCCATATCGTAGTGGTAGAAATCGGCCGTCATGCCGTCGACGGATGTGACCGCCCGCAAAGCGCAGACATATTCATAGGTGCGCCCGTCGCCCATGACACCGACGGTCTGCACCGGCAGCAATACGGCGAAGGCCTGCCAGATGGTATCGTAGAGGCCGGCCGTACGGATCTCGTCGAGATAGATGGCGTCTGCCTCGCGCAGGATATCCAGCTTCTCGCGCGTCACGCCGCCGGGGCAGCGAATGGCGAGGCCGGGACCGGGGAACGGGTGGCGGCCGATGAAACTGTCCGGAAGGCCAAGCTCGCGGCCGAGGGCGCGCACCTCGTCCTTGAACAGTTCGCGCAGCGGCTCGACCAGCTTCATGTTCATGCGTTCCGGCAATCCGCCGACATTGTGGTGCGACTTGATGGTCACGGACGGTCCGCCGGTGAAGGAGACACTTTCGATCACGTCGGGATAGAGGGTTCCCTGCGCGAGGAAATCCGCACCGCCGAGCTTTCGGGCCTCTTCCTCGAAAACATCGATGAAAAGCTTGCCGATCGTCTTGCGCTTGACCTCGGGATCGCTCTCGCCTTCCAGCGCATCGACAAAGGTGTCGGATGCATCGACCAGCATCAGCGGGATATTGTAATGCTCGCGGAACATCGCCATCACATCCGCCGCCTCGTTTTTGCGCATCAGCCCGTGATCGACGAGGATACAGTTGAGCCGGTCGCCGACGGCCTCATGGATCAGCAGCGCCGCAACGGACGAATCGACGCCGCCGGACAGGGCGCAGATGACTTTGCCGTCGCCGACCTGCTCGCGGATCGCGGCGATCGCCTGGTCGCGATAGGCGGCCATGGTCCAATTGCCTTCAAGGCCCGCGATACGGCGGACAAAATTGCCGATCAGCCTGGCGCCGTCGGGCGTATGGATGACCTCCGGATGGAACATCATTCCGTAGGCCTTGCGTTCCACATTGCCGAAGACGGCGAAGGGCGCACCTTCCGAGCGGCCCAGAATCTCAAAGCCCGGCGGCAGGTCGATCACCCGGTCGCCATGGCTCATCCAGACCTGGTGGCGCTGGCCCTGTGTCCAGACCCCGTCAAACAGCGGGCAGTCCTTCAAAACCTCGACATAGGCACGTCCGAATTCGCGATGGTCGGACGGTTCGGCCTTGCCGCCCATCTGCACACACATCGTCATCTGGCCGTAGCAGATGCCGAGCAGCGGCACGCCGGCATCGAAGATAGGCTGGGGCGCGCGGGGTGAGCCGGTCTCGGTCGTCGACGCCGGACCGCCGGATAAGATAACGGCCTTTGGTTTGATGCGTTCAAAGCCGGCCTCGGCCGACTGGAAGGGAACGATCTCGCAATAGACGCCGGCCTCGCGGACGCGGCGGGCAATCAGCTGCGTGACCTGGGAGCCGAAGTCGATGATAAGGACGGTGTCGGGATGAGATGTGCTGTTCATGGCAAGGCTTTAGACCGATTCCCGCCGGGTTTGAAGCTTCACAATCGAAAATCGATTTATTGCGGGAAATCGAGGTTTGGCCTGGCACTACTTTGGCAGATGTTTGTGGGTTTTAATTTTAGAGGATTCCCCGAAGGGGTTTTCGGTGGTTCATAAGAGACCGGCTTTAGAAGGTGTCGGTCATGGATGGGAATTGACAGGGTGATCTCGAACGCTGGCTCGCGCCGTTTTTGGTGGCGCTTGGTCATAAGACCCGTTCCCGGATGTGCCCGGCCTATATTGAAGGCTTAATCGGTCCGGGAGACCGCAAGAGCATTCAACCGATGGCCGCGAGGACGGGCGCCGTCAGTTACGGTCAGTTGCACCATTTCATTGCGAGCAGCCCTTGGGAACCTGCTCCACTTGAAACCGCCTTGCTCAGCGAAGCTGACCGGCTGGTTGGCGGGAACGATGCCTGGCTGATCATCGACGACACCGCACTGCCCAAAAGGGGAACCATGGGGTGGCCCCTCAATATGCTTCGGCATTGGGAAAACGGGCGAACTGCCAGACGCTGGTGTCCGTGACGCTCGCTTCAAACGAAGTGCCTGTCATGGTCGGATTGCGGCTCTTCCTGCCGGAGAGCTGGACTTCCGATATCGCCCGGCTTGATCGCGCCGGAGTTCCTGATGATGTTCGTGACTACAGGACCAAGCCCGAAATTGCTTTGGCGCAAATCGACCGGGTTCGAGCAGAAGGTGTCCGTTTTAGTTGCGTCCTTGCCGATGCCGGATATGGCATGAGCGCACCTTTCCGGCAAGCGCCGAGCGCGCGCGGGTTGACCTGGGCCGTTACCATTACGTTCAAGCAATCGCGACCGTGACAGCGCCCGATTGTAAATTACCATCCCATCCGGCCCGATCGCACAGACTTGGAAGCTGTCCTTCGCCAGGTCGATTGCCAACATGCTGATCTCGGTCATCGATATACCCTCCGCTTGGTCTTATAGAACCGTCATGGCATACAAGATGCCGCACGGTTCTGACCCCGGTTCCCTTGAAGGTGCCCCCGGCGACATTGGTAGTCCGCCCGCAATGAAACTGAAAACAGCGGACTGAAGTCCCGTTTTCGATCCGGTGAAAAACCGGAGGATTACTGTCCCATTCGACACCACCAAGAACGTGTTTCCGGATAGCTTTGAACAGCAAACCCACCAATAGGAGTTGAACATGCCAGATGCAGTAACACTCCGGCCGCAAAAAACTGAGCGACCCTCAAAGCCAACTGCTGTGCCACACTCACAGGCAAGTCAGTCGCAGGCAAGTCAGTCGAATGTGGTGGTCTCCCAAAAGAATAATCGGATGAGTACGGCGGGCTCAAGCTCATGGGTCCAAAGAATCGCGGCGTTTTTTGCCGAAAAATTTTTTTATTTCAGTTTCAGCAGCAAGAAATCTCTAGAAGACGAGATTCCCCTAGCCGGTCTGGACCGCAATCCAGAAGACGAGATTCCCAAAGCCGGTCTGTGCCACGATGCAAAGGTTACTAAGGCTGCTTACGACTCGGAACTGGAAAGGCTGGGTCTGAACCGGTCCGACGACCTAACCGAAGATGACTTCAAGGCACTACAACAGGCTTCGGTTGACTGGTACAAGCGCGGCCGCAAGCGCAGCAACTTCTATCTCAAGGTGTCCATCCTTCTTGCAAACAAGTGCGTCGCAAGCGCTAAAACCTCGGATCAACGCGGCGAAGCACAAAATGATCTCGGAAACGCGCTTCTCGCTTTGGGGAAACGCGAGAAAAACAAAGAGCGTCTGGAGGACGCGGTGAGCGCCTATAACAAGGCTCTGGAGGTACGAACCAGAAACGACGACCTGTACGAATGGGTCGAAACACAGAACAGGCTGGCAACCGCGCTAAAGGCTTTGGGGGTACATGAGAAAAGCACAGCGCGTCTTGAGGACGCGGTAAAAGCCTATGACGCGGTTCTGAAGGTACGAACCAGAGACAACGACCAGGAAGGCCGGGCCGAAACACTGCTCGGTCTCGGAGACCTGCTGTTGGACATCTGCGTGCTGGGTGGCGGGCGGCGTGGCAGGAAGGCCGCGCTCGAGAAAGCGAGAGAGGTCTTTTGGTGGGCAATCCGCGCCGCCGGAAAAAAGTATGACGACATCTACGATCATAGAATGGAGATGGTTAACCGCCTCAAGGCCGTGATAGAATTTCAAGAGCTACACCAAGAAGACTTGGGTAACGAGTTTTTCGAAGCCGTTCGGAACCGCTATATGGAGACTATTAGCAGGTCAGTACTGAAAAAACTGGGTCTAAACCAGCCCGCCCTACCCGAAGACAGCTTCAAGCCGCTGCGCGCGGAATACAGGCGCTGGTTTGAGCACGGCCGCAAGGGCGACACCTTCTGTCTCGAGGTGTCCGAAGAGCTTGCACGTAAGTACTTCCACGCAAGCGCTAAAGACTCGGATCAACGCGGCGAAGTACGAAACGATTTAGGTATTATAAGGTCCGCTTTGGGGGCACGTAAGAAAAGCACAGGGTGGCTTACGACGGCGGTATTTAACTTTGAGCAGGCTCTGCAGATACGAACCAGAGACAAAGACCCGCACAAATGGGCCGAAACACAGAACGGGCTGGCAACCGCGCTAAGGGCTTTGGGGGAACTTGAGAAAAACACAGAGCGTCTGGAGACGGCGGTATTTAACTTTGAGCAGGCTCTGCAGATACGAACCAGAGACAAAGACCCGCACAAATGGGCCGAAACACAGAACGGGCTGGCAACCGCGCTAAGGGCTTTGGGGGAACTTGAGAAAAACACAGAGCGTCTGGAGACGGCGGTATTTAACTTTGAGCAGGCTCTGCAGATACGAACCAGAGACAAAGACCCGCACAAATGGGCCGAAACACAGAACGGGCGCGCAACCGCGCTAGGGGCTTTGGGGGAACTTGAGAAAAACAAAGAGCGTCTGGAGGCCGCGGTAAAAGCCTATCGTGCGGTTCTGAAGGTACGAACCAGAAAAGACGACCCGGCAGGCCGGGCCGAAACACAGAACGGGCTCGCAATCGCGCGAGGGGCTTTGTGGGAACTTGAGAAAAACACAGAGCGTCTGGAGGCCGCGGTGAGAACCTTTCGCAGGGAATTTGGGGGTACTTGAGAAAAGCACAGCGCGTCTGGAAGCCGCGGAGACCGTCTATCGCGCGGTTTCCGGGAGCCATGGCTGAATTTGGGTGATGACGGCTTGAAAAAGGCGGCGTATCGAGGCGGGTTAGGAAGCCTGGCAGACCCTCACGAAGGAGCGATACGCCATGAAGACAGATAGCACCGTTTTACCCTTTGCGCATCCTGATGCTCTAGAGCATCGGGCGTGAAACGCGAATCGTTTTGGTTTGCCTTTTTGTGCGGAGCGTGATTCCCCTGGTTCAGGAGGTGTTCCATGGGAAAATCGGTTTCGAACGATCTTCGTGTTCGGATGGTGCGCGGCATTGCGGCGGGCAAGTCGCGACGTGCGGTTGCGGCGCAGTTTGAGGTCGCGCCGTCGACGGCGGTGAGGGTTCAGGCCCGCTATGCGGCCACCGGCTCGGTTGAGCCGGCCAGGCAGGGGCGCCCCAAAGGGTCAGGCAAGCTGGGGCCCTGCCGCGAGGCCATTGTCGACAAGGTGAAAGCTCAGCCGGACATCACCATGCCGGATCTGGCCACATGGCTGGAGGCGCAACATGGCGTCACGGTCGACCCGTCGAACCTGTCCAAGCTTCTGTGCAAGGAAGGCTTCAGCTATAAAAAAAACGCTTCTGGCGTCGGAGAAAGAACGCTCTGACGTCAAGCAGGCCCGCCGGACATGGGTCGAGCGCCGCCAGCCGTTCATGCATGGCCACACAGCGCGGCTGGTCTTCCTGGATGAAACCAGTGTGAAGACCAACATGACACCGTTGCGCGGACGCAGCCCAAGGGGAGAGCGGCTCATGGCCGATGCGCCTTTCGGCAAGTGGCACACGCAGACCTTCATCGCCGGCCTGCGGTGCGATGGACTTGTCGCCCCCTGGATTGTCGACGGGGCCATGGACGGCATGGCCTTCGATGCCTATGTCAGCACCCAATTGGTGCCGAGCTTAAGACGCGGCGATGTGGTCATCCTCGACAATCTCAATGTGCACAAAAGCCCGCGGGCGGCAAAGGCGCTGGCCGAAATCGGCGCCTGGTTCCTGTTCCTGCCCAAATACTCGCCCGACCTTAATCCCATTGAGATGGCCTTCGCCAAACTGAAGACCTCGCTCAGAAAGGCAAAGGCGCGAACCTATGATGAACTGTGGCGCGCCGTCGGCGATATCTGCGGCCTCTTCGAACCGCAAGAATGCTGGAATTATCTCAAAAACACTGGATATGTCGCAGATTAATCGCCCGATGCTCTAATGCGTCTCATGCGACTGGTCCCGATCTATCAGAAACCCAGTACCAGTCATACACATAATCAACTGACATTGGTTGTCTAATTCCGGCTTCACAGTCAGATCGCAATCGTGCCGTCGGCGATTGCTTTTTCAAGCCGATCCACTGCTTGCGCCAGTTTCTCATCGACGATGTGCAGGTACTGCGTCCAGTCGTCTATATGCCCCAATTCGGCCTTCCCGTCGGAGATGCCGCGCAGGCCGAAAAGCGGTACGTTGAAGCGGTCACAGGCGCGCAGCACCGCAAAACTTTCCATGTCGACCATCCGGGCGCCGATCGCCTCATAGTCAGCGCCGGAGACGATATTGGCACCGGTTGAAAGCGTCGCCGATTGAAGTCCCGGAACCGAGATGGGCAAGCCGACAACAACCGGCAGGTCGAGAAACGGCGTCGCGCCCTTTTCAAAGCCGAGCGCGCTCGCATCCATGTCCCGGTAGGAAACCGAAGACACCTGATAGACTACGGTCTGCTCCAGCTCGGCGGACCCTGCCGATCCGAGCGACACGACAAGATCCGGCTTTTCACCGTCCATGGTCAATTCCTGCAGCGCCGCTGCAACGCCGACGGCCGCTTCGACCGGGCCGACGCCGGTGATCAGCGGCGTGAAGCGCTGTTTCAGTTCCGCGCCGTACTCCTGCTCCGCGGCCATGATGTAAAGGAGCTTCTTGCCGGAAACTGTCTTGATCATATCTCTCATCCTTCAACACCCTCGCGTCCGACCACGGCCATCATGGTCCCGGTCATCGTTGCCACCAGTTTTTCCGTTCCATCGGCGCTGACCGCAAAGGCCCTGCCGTCGGCCACCGTGACGGTGCTGCCGGGTTTGGTGACTTCGGCGCGGAAAATGAAGCGCTCACCGCTGGCGGGCGAGAGCAGATTGATCTTGAACTCAATCGTCAGGACCGCCGCGTCGGCCGCCATCAGTGTGAAGGCGGCATAACCACAGGCCGAATCAAGCGCCGTTGAAATGATTCCCGCATGCAGGAAGCCGTGCTGCTGGGTGAAGTCCTCGTGGAACGGCATTTCCAGTTCCACCATTCCGGGCGCGACCTTGTTCAACTGCATTCCAAGCGTCTTCATGACCTTCTGGCGCTCGAAGCTCTGCAGGGAACGGGCCTCGAAATCCGGATTGCGTAGCTTGAATTCAACCATATGTTTTCCTCATTGCCCCCTCCGCATCACCGCAAAGAAAAATCCATCCGTGCGGGTCGCCGCCGGTGTCAGCGTGACCGTCTTCATATCGGCGGACCAGGGCTGGCGTTTGCTTTCACCGAACAGATCCCGCCAGACTTCGCCCGCCGAGACGATCTCGAACTCTCCATTGTCTTCACAGAAACCGTAGACCTGCGCCTCATTTTCCTGCGGCAGGACCGAACAGGTGATGTAGATCAGGTATCCACCCGGACGCACGAAAGGCGCGGCGGATGCAAGCACCTCCTGCTGCTGATCGATCCTCTCCTCCAGGTTCTTCGCGGTGAGTTTCCATTTTGTATCCGGACGCCGCCGCCAGGTGCCGGTGCCCGTGCAGGGCGCATCGATAACGACCTTGTCCATCCGGCCGGCAAGGGCGTTCAGATCGGCCTCGGGATCATGAACCTGCACATTGCGGGTGCCCGCCCGCTTCAACCGGTCAAAGATCGGCGCAAGCCGCGCCTTGTCGATGTCATAGGCATGAATCTGGCCGCTGTTTTCCATCGCGGCACAAAGCGCCAGCGTCTTGCCGCCGCCACCGGCGCAATAGTCGAGCACCTGCTCGCCGGACCGGGCAAATATCAGATCCGAGACAATCTGGCTGCCCTCATCCTGAACCTCGAACCAGCCCTTCCGGAATGCCGGCTCGGCAGTCACGTTCGGAAGCCTTGCAGGCCCTTCGCGCGGCTCGATGCGAAGGCCGTGGCGCGCGATGGCGGTTCTCACCGCACCACTGCGCGCCAACGCCTTCTCCACCTTGTCGGGCGACGCCTTCAGCGTATTGACGCGCATATCCAGCGGCGGGCGGTCGCCGAAGGCGGCAGCCTCCGCAACCCAGTCTTCGCCGAAATTCTCCTCGAAGGCAAAACATGTCCATTCGGGGATATCGGCCTGCATATGCGGCGGCGCTTTCGACAGGTCGCGCGTGCGGAAGGCCGCCAGTGCCTCCGCCGGCAGCGGGTCAGGCGCAAAGCGGTCGCCGTCCAGTTGGGCGGCAAGCTTTTCCGGGCCGATACCCCAATCGCGATAGAGCACCGCATGGATCAGCGCCGCGGGCGTGTCGGCATCCATGAGATAGGCGTTCGACAGCTTCCTGCGCAGCGCGTCGTAGACAAGATTGCCGATGGCCGCGCGGTCGCCGGAGCCTGCGAACCGGTGCGAGAGACCCCAGTCCTTCAAGGCTTCGGCGACCGGGCGCTTGCGCTGTTCGATATCGCTGAGCACCTCGATGGCCGCCGCCATCCGCCCGCCTAACCGCATGTCAAAATTCCTGTGCCTAACATTCGCGGACCCATAGCGCGGCTGATCCTCAAAGGAAAGGCGAGAGGCTGCAAACGCATCCAGTCTCCGGGAAGAGGAAAATGTTTAACACGGCTTGCCGGACCGGTTGCATCTTCGAACAAGATGCCACATACCGGCGATGAAACATGCATTGCGCGCTAACGGAGCAAGGAGCACAAGATGAGTGTTGAGAGCGATCGGCCAAGTGAAAAGGACATTGCCGATTGGACACAGCGCCGCGACGAACTGGCGGCACGCCTCGGTGAATTCGAATATGAGCCGCAGGACGTCTGGCTCCGGGATCTCGGCATCCGCCATACGGGGCCGATGGCCGCAGCCTCCAGGGACCTTGCCTCCGGCGTGCCGGCCAATGACCAGCTCTCGGCCGCGCTTCAGGAGACCGACCGGCATCTCAACGACAATATACTTGCCGTTGAAAAGCGGGCCGAAGCCGACGTGGCCAAACTCAAGACGCTGCTTGAGAAGAGCGTAAGCGCACTTGATGCATGGATCGAGGCACACTGGCGCTGACCATGCCCCGCGCCGAAAGCCGGGCTTAGATGCCGAGCAGCACAAAGGCCAGCCACAGCCACAGGATCGCGTTGACAACGTAACCGACGATGAAGAGCGGACGGCGCTTTCGCACTTCGTTCGTGGTGATGTGGACGTAGGAATGGACGATGCGGCTGGCGACGAACGCCCAGGCCAGAATGAGCACCGCATAGTTCACGCCGTTGACCATCGCGAGCGCGATGCAGACGGCATAGAACAGGAACGGCAGCTCGAACTGGTTGACGAGGTTCCGGGCCACCGTCGCGGTCGGCTCCGGCTCGATGATCGGCACCTTGTATTCGGACGCCTTGACCGTTCCCGCCCTCACCGCGCTCAGCCGGCGAAGCGAGACAAGGTAGTAAATGACATAGATAAGGCCCGTCTGGACAATCAACGGCCAGAAAATTGCTGTGTTGCTCATGGCTGTTCCCCGCTGCGAATCTGCGACAGGACGTTAGTGTCAAATGGGCAAAGTTGAAACAGCCGGCACGCGATCAACCTGCCTCGCCGCATTGAGCGGGCGGGGCAGCCGTTCCCGGCGCTTCGATAAATTGACACAATTTTGCGTCACGCTTGATCCTGCCCGCATCAGGGAATGCCGATACGGACAAGCGCCATAACGCACAATCAATTCGGGTTTTTTGGCTCATTTTATTGATAAAAAACAAAAAAGTGCGTTTGAAGGGAGGGACACAGTGGCTGAACCGCGACCAGGAACCGGACACCATGTGTTGAACGCCGCCGACAGACAACGGCTGCGCCGTCACCTCGCGCTTCTCCAGCATTCACTGGAAGCAATTCCCTCCCGGTCGGAACGGGACCAGGCGGCCGGTGTCGGCCACTGGGCGCAGACCACAATGAAAACGACCTACGACATCATCTATCAGATCAGCCCAGGCCGCCGCCAGGCGCCCGAGGTCAACCGGGCCTTCCATCGGGCCATGAGCGCCTATGATGCGACGGCCGACATCGCCGACCGCCGCTATACCGGTCTCAGGCATGAGGACTTTCAGGTCGCACGGACCGCCATCCGGCGATGCATCGAGTCCGGCAGCCACCTGTTGTAAAGCTCTGACGCGTTTTTGGATCAGCGCCTGCGGTGGCCTGTCCGTCTTAATCCCGCTCTAAACGCTGCCGGGATAGTTCGGGCTTTCGCGGGTGATGGTCACGTCATGGGTGTGGCTTTCGCGCAGGCCGGCGCCGGAGATGCGCACGAAGCGGGCGCGCTCGTGCAATTCCTCAAGGTTCGCCGCGCCGACATAGCCCATGGCCGCCTTCAGGCCGCCGCCAAGCTGGTGCAGGACGGCCGCGACCGGCCCCTTATAGGGCACCTGCCCCTCGATGCCCTCCGGCACGAGTTTGAGCGTATCGCGCACCTCGGCCTGGAAATAACGGTCGGCGGAGCCGCGCGCCATCGCGCCGACGGAGCCCATGCCGCGATAGGCTTTGAACGAGCGGCCCTGATAGAGATAGACCTCGCCCGGGCTTTCATCCGTGCCGGCCAGCAGCGAGCCGATCATGACGGCGGACGCGCCGGCGGCGATGGCCTTGGCCATATCGCCGGAAAACTTGATGCCGCCATCGGCAATGACCGGAATGTTGCTGTTCTGCGCGACCTCGACGGCGCTCAGGATCGCCGAAAGCTGCGGAACGCCGACCCCGGCGACGATGCGGGTGGTGCAGATCGAGCCCGGGCCGATGCCGACCTTGATCGCATCGGCGCCGGCATCGATCAGCGCCCTGGCGCCATCGGCGGTGGCGACATTGCCGGCCATGATGCGCACCGAATTCGACAGCTTCTTCACACGCGCCACCGAATCGAGCACGCGCTGCGAATGGCCGTGAGCGGTGTCGACCACCAGCAGGTCGATGCCGGCATCAATGAGCCGTTCGGCGCGCGCAAAGCCGTCATCGCCGACCGTCGTCGCGGCGCCGACACGCAGCCGCCCCTGCGCATCCTTCGAGGCATGCGGGTTGAGCTGCGACTTCTCGATATCCTTGACCGTGATCAGCCCGACGCAATGGCCGTCCGGATCGACGACCAGCAGTTTCTCGATCCGGTGCTGGTGCAGCAATTTCTTGGCTTCGTGCTGCTCGACGCTCTCATTGACCGTCACGAGGCCCTCGGCCGTCATCAGTTCGCTGATCTTCTGCGCCGGATCGGAGGCGAAGCGCACGTCGCGATTGGTCAGAATACCGACGAGGCGGCCCGTATTGTGGCCGCCCGTGCCGCCGTTCTCGACCACCGGAATGCCGGAGATGCCGTGCGTCTTCATCAGCGCCTGCGCGTCGCCGAGCGTTGCGTCGGGGCCGATCGTCACCGGATTGACGACCATGCCGGATTCGAACTTCTTGACCTGCCGCACTTCTTCAGCCTGCTCGTCCGGGCTCAGATTGCGGTGGACGATGCCGATGCCGCCGGCCTGCGCCATGGCGATGGCAAGGCGGGCTTCGGTGACGGTGTCCATGGCGGACGAGATGATCGGAAGGTTGAGGTCGATATCCTGGGCGATGCGCGTCCTGATATCGGTCTCGCCGGGCATGACGACCGAATGGCCGGGCTGCAGCAGCACATCGTCAAAGGTAAGGGCTTCGTGTCCGGTCGACGATTCGATAATACGCGCCATGGCCAATCCTCTATGATGAAGAAATGCACCGGCCCGCCGAATCGGCGCCGCTGCAAATCCGTTGGTCGATCAGGAGTTGGCGTTGGCTGGTACCACGGAAAACGGGCGAATGAAACAGAAAAAGCAGCACGATAGGTCACCGGCCGGCAATTCCGCGCGGTTTTCATCGATCCGTCATCTATGCCTGCAGTTACGATGGCGCGACGCGCTCAAAAGAAGCGCGATTTGCTGTCACTAAGAGAAATTTGACAGCGATGAAGGCAACATTATATATTTGATGTCACAATCGAAAGTAAGGTGAATAAAATGGCCACGCTGACTGTCCGAAATGTGCCGGATGAAGTCCATCGCGCCTTGCGTGTGCGTGCGGCGGAGCACGGGCGCAGCGCCGAGGCCGAGGTGCGCGCGATCCTTGAAAAGTCCCTGAGGCCGACGGAACGTGTCCGCATGGGTGATGCACTGGCGGTCATTGGCCGAAAAATCGGCCTGACCGATGGGGATTCAGAGACATTTGACCAGATTCGCGACAAAACACCGGCAGAACCGATACGTTTTGAATGATTGTCCTGAATACAAATATCGTTTCGGAAGCCATGAAGCCGGCGCCGGAGCCGTCGGTGCGACGCTGGCTCAATGAACAGGCGGCGGAAACGCTTTACCTGCCAAGCATCGTATTGGCCGAATTGCTGTTCGGCATCGCGGCACTGCCGGCGGGCAGGCGCAAAAGCAGACTGACCGATGCCCTCGATGGGATCGTGGCTCTTTTTGGAGAGCGGATCCTTCCATTCGATGCAACGTGCGCAAATGCCTATGCCGACCTGATGGCCCGGGCCCGGTCGCAGGGGTCAGCGGTCAGCGCTGCGGACGGGTACATCGCCGCAACGGCTGCAGCAAACAAGATGACGGTTGCGACATGCGATTCCGCGCCATTCCTCGCTGTGGGTGTTTCCGTCATCAATCCATGGGATTGAGCATTGAGATTGGCCGCCGACTAAACGATTCGTATTGCCTTGGCCAGAAATGACACAGTTGAGTTCGTAGACGAATAAATTAGCTACAAAAAGCTACCTGAAGAGCAAAAAAGGCCCCGACCAGCGAGGCCTCCTCCATCAGAATGTACATTTCGCTCTATGCCGCTGCCAACTCATACCCATTGCTGTCATTGACTTTGATTGTGATGGGCTGAGTCCCTGCACTTGGAACACTGCGTTTGGAAAGTTCATCAATTCCCAAATCGGTTTCCAAATTCAACTTCTCTATGGCAAGCCGGCGAACGACTGTTTCCGACGCACTATCAATTTCAACTTCACCGCGCTCCCATCGCCCTATAGACTGCTTATCGCGGTTCACAGTTGCAGCAAGTTGAGCCTGAGTAAGCCCCATTTCACTCCTAAGAAAGCGTAATTCCTCACCACTCATCCCACTGGAATGAGTAACGATTGCAAGCGCGATTACCTCATGGAGTTCATTGATGGCAGGAATCGTGATGATTTCATCACCATCATCATCCCTCTCTGTACTAATTCCATTGATGAATACGTTTGATAAACCGCATTCTGTGTAATGGTGCCTAATCATCTTCAACTCCAACTATTGAACCAGCTCTGGTTGCCCTCTCATCGATCCACATGACTGTGACAATCTTAATCAAGCTCCCTGCCTTATCAGGGATAACCACCAATCCAACTTTTCTCCGTCCACTGTTTGGACTTAAACTTTCTATTTTGTATCTGTTGTATTCACTTCGAGTTGCAGGCTCTGGTTCTTCATAAACGAAACCATTTTTCAGGACGAACAGTACGTCAGAAGTCGTCAGACCTAGTTCCGCAATTCGCTCTTTTGCATGTAGCTTATATGATAATGTCAGCGCTTTACTTCTGGCAATTGCCTGGATTTCACGCGTTGCTTTATCTGGCGCCCATGGCTTTGAATCCGACTTTGAAGCTCTCACTACTTGTCCTTAGCCATCCGTATATACGCTACCATATATATCATGATGATACATCTGTATATGCCATTAAAGGTAAATTTTTTTAATGTCATGTGAGTCATCGTTAAGAAAATTATCGTTAGAGGCTTGCTGATGGAAAAACGATCTGAGTGTCATATGGTGACAATTGCCCCAAACTCAATTCACTAATTCAGCCAGATACACCGGCAATTCCTCAAGCTCATGCAGTTGCTCCACAGAGAGCGCTACAAGCCTGTCAATTCAACCCGAGGCATATCTTTATCGAGCTTAAGCCCGCCATCTGGATCAAGTGTAGTGAAAGCGTTGGCGGCACGCATATTCATGTTCATCGTCAGACTGCCTTTCTGCCGATGTATCTTATCGGCGCCCAACTGATTGGGCGATGAAGAGGCTGGTCACCAAATGCAACTCCGTAAGCAAATTTCTGCTTTAACCACATACACGAAAATCCTTCGCCAGCAGGTACATCTCCACCGATTCGGCGCGTGAGGCGGGGGGTTTGATGTGGATGACCTGTTTGAAATTCTTCTTCAGCATGGTGAGGAGATCGGCTTCGGTGCCGCCCTGGAAGGTCTTGGCGAGGAAGTGGCCGCCCTTGTTGAGCACATCGACCGCGAAATAGGCCGCCACCTCGCACAGATGCATGGTGCGCAGATGGTCGGTGCGGCGGTGGCCGGTGGTGGGCGCGGCCATGTCGGAAAGCACCAGATCGGGCGCGGCGCCGCAGGCCTCGATCAGCTTTTGCGGCGCCGCGTCGTCGAGGAAATCCATCTGCAGGAAATGCACGCCGGGCACCTGGTCCATCTCGAGGAAATCGATCGCGGCGACCTTCGGGTCCGCATCGGTCGAACCGGTGACCTTGGCGGCGATCTGCGACCAGCTGCCGGGCGCCGAGCCCAGATCGACAATGCGTTTCGCGCCGGCAAGGATCTTGTGCTTCTCGTCGATCTCCAGCAGCTTGAAGGCTGCGCGCGCGCGGTAACCTTCCAATTGAGCGCGCTGCACGTAGGGATCGTTGATGTGACGTTCCAGCCAGCGGCGCGACGAGGCCTTCAGCTTGCCGCGTTTCCTGATCTTCTGGCCCAATTTGCGTCCGGTGCGGCTGCCGCCTGTCGCACGTTTCATCGGCTGCCACCCCCCTCGCCCTGCCTCGGGCCCCGGCGGTGGCCATGCCCGGAGGGCCGCTTGAACCGGTTGCGCCGGCCCCGGCCGCGCCGCCAGATGCCGTCGGCGGCCATCATCTCGGTCAACAGGCCCTCGCGCAGGCCGCGGTCGGCGACGCGCAGCCGTTCGGCCGGCCAGCGGCGGCGGATCGCCTCGAGGATGGCGCAGCCCGCGAGCACCAGGTCGGCGCGGTCCGATCCGATGCAGGGGTTCGAGGCCCGGGCCTCGAAATCCCACGACAGAAGCTTCTGCGTCATCCGGTCGACATCATCGCTTGAGAGCCAGAGCCCGTCGACGCGCCGCCGGTCGTAACGCGGCAGATCTAGATAAACGCCGGCGAGGGTCGTGACGGTTCCGGACGTGCCGAGCAGGTGGAAGACGCCGTCGCGGAAGCCGGCGCAGCCGGGAATGTCCGGACAGGCGAAATCTTCCAGCAGGCCGCTGACCTCGTCGACCATGTCGGTGAAGATCTGCGCCGTCACATCGCGGCCGCCATGCCGTTCGGACAGCGTCACCACGCCGACGGGCAGCGATGTCCAGGCGGCGATGTGGTTTGCGAGCCGGTTGGAGCGGCTGCCCGAAAGGTCGATCGCGGCGATCTCGGAGGATCCGCCGCCGATATCGAAAAGGACGACGCCGTCGGTCTCGCGCCCGACAAGCGAGGAACAGCCGGAGACGGCAAGACGCGCTTCGGTCTCCCGGTTGACGATCTCAAGGTCGAGACCCGTCTCGTCCTTGACCCGGTCGAGGAATTCCGAGCCGTTGCGCGCCGAGCGGCAGGCCTCGGTGGCGATCAGGCGGTGGCGGCGGACGGGACGGCTTTCCATCTGGCCGGCGCAGATCTTCAGCGCCTCGACGGCTCGGTCCATCGCCTCTTCGGAGAGCTCGCCGCGCCCGCCGAGCCCCTCCCCCAGCCGGACAATGCGCGAGAACGCGTCGACAACGCGGAACTGGCCGGGCTTTGTCGGCATGGCGACAAGCAGGCGGCAATTGTTGGTGCCGAGATCGAGGGCGGCATAGAGCGGGCCCTTGCCGTACTGCCGCCGCGGCTTCCAGAACCGCTTCTGTCCGGCGTTCTTGCCGTCGCGGCGCGTTTGCTGCTGAGGCGGGCGGCCGCCATTGAGGCGTGGCGTGTCCCGGTTTTCCACCGATTGCTGCGGAGCCGCCTGACCGTTTTGGGATTTGCCACCCTTGCCGCGCCGCCTGCGCCGGCGGCGTTTACCCGAACCGCGTGCGTCGCCGCTGCCGGGCGCGGTATCGCCGGCTGAGGCCTCGCCATTCTTCTGTGGGCGCCGGGATTCCTCGCCTTGATCGGATCCCTTGACGGCGGCGCGTCCGCCGGGCTTTTCGTCCGCGGCGCTCTCGGCACCGGAGGGACCGCTCTGGTGCCTGCCGTTCGCCTTACCGGTTCTCAGCGCCCCGTTGGCGGACGCATGTGCGTCCTTTTCGGGGTCTGCCACTTTATATCCTGTCGCGCCGCGCCAAGCAGAAAATGCGGCAGCGGACGCTCTCTGTTCTTCGTTGCGGAAACTGTAACAGCGCGTCCAAGGTTCGCCAAACGATTTTTGCGAGGCGCGTTTCGGCGGCATAAATTTAATTTTGCAGGGCCGTTTGCATCGCGCTATAATTTTGTCTATAACGCCGCCGCGCCGGAGCCGGCGCGCAACTTGGGGAATAGGTTAACGGTAGACCCGCGGACTCTGACTCCGTTAGTCCTGGTTCGAATCCAGGTTCCCCAGCCATCCTTA
>NZ_CFHWAF010000094.1:0-17998 GCF_984452065.1 Hoeflea sp.
GCCGAGGAAATCCTGTCCCAGCTTCTGCTTGCGCGCGACCGGCTCGGCGACTTTCCCGACAAGGACACGCCGCAGGGCGCCATCGTGCCGGCCGAAGGGCGCAAGGTCTCCAACATCGTCATGATGGGCATGGGCGAGCCGCTCTACAATTTCGACAATTTGAAAAAGGCGCTGCTGATCGCCTCGGACAATGAGGGGCTTTCGCTGTCGAAGCGGCGCATCACCCTGTCCACCTCGGGCGTCGTGCCGGAAATCTACCGGACCGGCGAGGAAATCGGCGTCATGCTGGCCATTTCCCTGCACGCCGTGCGCGACGACCTGCGCGACGAACTCGTGCCCATCAACAGGAAATACCCGATCGCCCAACTGATCCAGGCCTGCCGCGACTATCCGGGACTGTCGAACGCCCGCCGGATCACCTTCGAATATGTCATGCTCAAGGGCATCAACGATACGCTGGAAGATGCCCGCGATCTGGTCCGGCTGCTCAAGGGCATACCGGCCAAGATCAACCTGATCCCGTTCAATCCGTGGCCCGGCAGCGCCTATGAATGCTCGGACTGGGACCATATCGAACGGTTCGCCGATTTCATCAACAGGGCCGGCTACGCCTCGCCGATCAGAACGCCCCGCGGCCGCGATATCCTCGCCGCCTGCGGACAGCTCAAATCGGAATCCGAACGCTTGCGCAAGACCGAGCGTCTGGCGCTGGAAGCCATGATGATCGCGGGTCACGGCGAGGCCTGATCCATGGACCGCTTCACCCGGCTGTTCTTGCGCCTCGTCCTGATAACGGCGGGTTTTATCGCTGCCTCGGTAGTGGCCGGAACATCGCTGGCGCTCCTCACCCTTGTTGTCACGCTTGAGCAGGTCAGCCAGATATCCGACGGCGGCTTTCGTGCCGGTCTTTTCATTGCCGCGCTGTTCTTTTCCAGCATGACCGGCTACATCGCCTTCTTCCCGTCTATCCTGGTGATCCTCTACAGCGAATTCACGCGGCGCCGCGACTGGCTGTTTTACGCGCTGTGCGGCGGCGCCATGGCGGCGATCGCACCTTTGATTGTGATGCTCTTACGGTCGGGCCCGGCGGGAAGCGGCTTTGATTTCTTCTTCATGAATGTCGCCGCCGGCATGCTCGGCGGGCTGGCCTACTGGGCCGTCGCCGGCCGCGGCGCCGGTAACTGGCTGCCGCAACAAAGGTGAATTCAGCGGTCCTGTGTCAGCAGGATGCGGACCGCGAAAATTGAAAACACACCGGCAAAACAATAGTCCAGCGACCGCATGACGCGGCGGTTGCCCTTGAGCCAGCCGGCCAGCCTGTGCGCCGCAAACACCATGGCGATCAGCAGCGGCAGCGATATCGCATTGAAATAGAGGCCGAGGAAAAGCAGCTTGCCGCGGATGTCGGGATCGTCCGCCGACACGAATTGCGGCAGGAACGTCATGAAGAAGATGATGATTTTCGGATTGAGCAGATTGACCAGAAGCCCGTGGCTCCAATTGGCCATCAGCGAACGCCTTTTGTCGATCGGCTCTGCGAGGCGGAAGGTCGACCCGCTCCTTATCGCCTGCACGGCGAGCCAGAAGAGATAGGCCGCGCCGCCGGTTTTCAAGAGCATGAAGGCCGTCGGCGAGGCGACGACGAGCGCCGAAACACCGAATGCCACAAGCACCGTGTGAACGACGACGCCGGTCAGCGTGCCGGCGATAACCGCGATCGCCGCGGCCCGCCCTTCGGCAAGCGCCCGTCCGAGAAACAGGGTCATATCCGGACCCGGTGTAATCGCCAGCAGGACGCCGGCGACAGTGAAAGCGGCAATGACGGGAAAATCGGGAACAAAATCCATGCCGGGCCATTTCTTCAAGTGCAATTGATTGCCGCCGGTACACCCTGTAAAGAGGCGCACGACGGCCGCTGCGATCATAGCCGAACGCAGCAGCGGCGCCAGCACCAATTTGATCAATACGGACACGACGATGAGCATTCCCACAGATGTGAAAAAGGTCGTCCTTGCCTATTCGGGCGGGCTGGATACCTCCATCATCCTCAAATGGCTGCAGACCGAATTTGAAGCGGAGGTGGTCACCTTCACCGCCGATCTCGGCCAGGGCGACGAGCTGGAGCCGGCGCGCAAGAAGGCGGAAATGATGGGCATCCGCGAAATCTATATCGAGGATCTGCGCGAGGAATTCATCACCGATTTCGTCTTTCCGATGTTCCGGGCCAATGCCGCCTATGAAGGCGTCTACCTGCTCGGAACCTCGATTGCCCGGCCGCTCATCTCGAAACGCCTGATTGAGATCGCGCGGGAGACCGGCGCCGACGCGATCGCTCACGGCGCAACCGGCAAGGGCAACGATCAGGTGCGCTTCGAACTGGCCGCCTATGCGCTCAATCCGGACATCAAGATCATCGCGCCGTGGCGCGACTGGTCGTTCAAATCGCGCACCGACCTGATCGATTTTGCCGAAAAGCACCAGATACCCATCCCCAAGGACAAGCGCGGCGAGGCGCCCTTCTCCGTCGACGCGAACATGCTGCATTCCTCCTCGGAAGGAAAAGTGCTGGAAGACCCGTGGGACGAGCCGCCGGCCTATGTCTATCAGCGCACCGTCTCGCCGCTGGACGCACCGGATGCCGCGACCGACATCGAAATCGAATTTGCCGACGGGGACCCGATTGCGCTCAATGGCGAGCGTATGTCGGCGGCGACGCTTTTCGCCCGTCTCAACGATTATGGCGGCGACAACGGCGTCGGCCGCCTCGATCTGGTCGAGAACCGCTTTGTCGGCATGAAGTCGCGCGGTGTCTACGAAACCCCCGGCGGCACCATCCTGCTATCGGCCCATCGTGCGATGGAATCGATCACGCTCGATCGCGGCGCGGCCCATCTCAAAGACGAGCTCATGCCACGCTACGCCGAGCTGATCTATAACGGCTTCTGGTTCTCGCCGGAGCGGGAAATGCTGCAGGCGGCGATCGATCACAGCCAGAAGGATGTCGAGGGCAAGGTGCGGCTCAAGCTCTACAAGGGCAATGTCATCGTGACCGGCCGGGAATCGGAAAAATCCCTTTATTCCGACCAACTCGTCACCTTCGAGGACGACCGGGGCGCTTACGACCAGAAGGACGCCGCCGGCTTCATCAAACTCAACGCGCTGAGGCTGCGCACGCTGGCCGCACGCGGCCGATAGGCCCGCGAGAGCCCGATCACACTTTTTATCCCGGCCCTTGTATCGGGCCGGACCGCCGCCTACATCGCATCCTACCTTTGCAAAGGGGATAGGTCATGGGTGAAATCAACTCCCGGGTCTTCGACTGGACCGGACCGGCGGGCCTGCCGGATTTCGCGGACATTGACGATGGCGATCTGAGGGCGGCCTTCGAAGAGGCGCTTACGCGCCACGGCGCCGAGATCGAGCGTATCGCCGGCGATCCCTCACCATCGGATTTTTTCAACACCATTGTCGCCCTCGAGACCTCCGGCGACGCGTTGGACCGGGTCTCGGCGCTGTTCTGGAACCGGGCAGGCGCTCACAGCAATGAAACGATCCAGGCCCTTGAGCGTGACATCGCACCGAAGCTCGCGCGGCATTATTCCTCGATCGCGATGAATGCGGGCCTTTTCGCGCGCATTGACAATTTATGGGAAAGCCGCGCTGAACTGGGGCTCGACGCCGAGGCCGCGCGCGTCCTCGAACGTCATTGGAAAGGCTTCGTGCGCGCCGGCGCGAAGCTCAAGCCAGACGACCAGTCGCGGCTTGCCGCCATCAACGAGGAACTGGCGGGCCTTGGCACCCGGTTCAGCCAGAACGTTCTCGCCGACGAAAAATCGTGGTTCCTCGGCCTCTCCTCGCAAAGCGACCTTGAAGGCATTCCCGATTTCCTCCGCGACGCCATGGCCGCGGCAGCGCGTGAGCGCGACCTTTCGGAGCCGTTCGCCGTGACGCTTTCGCGTTCCATCATCGAGCCGTTCCTGACCTTCTCGGAGCGCCGCGATCTTCGGGAACAGGCCTTCACCGCTTGGGTCTCGCGCGGTGACAATGGCGGCGAGACCGACAATGCCGGCCTCGTATCGCGCATTCTTGACCTGAGATCGCAAAAAGCCCGCCTGCTCGGCTACGCCAATTTCGCCGAGCTGAAACTCGACGATACGATGGCCAAGACACCTGAAGCCGTCAACGCGCTGCTGATGAAGGTCTGGGACCGTGCGCTGCTGCGGGCGCGCAAGGAAGAAGACGAAATCGCCGCGCTGATTTCGGAGGAAGGGCGCAACCACTGCGTCGCGGCCTGGGACTGGCGTCACTACGCGGAAAAGCTGCGCGCCAGGACGTTCGACTTTTCCGAGGCCGAGCTGAAACCCTATCTGCAGCTCGAAAACATCATCGAGGCCTGTTTTGACGTCGCCAACCGCCTGTTCGGCCTGACCGCGGCGGCGCGTCCCGATATCGAGGCCTATCATCCGGATGTCCGGGTGTTCGAGATTTCCGACGCGAGCGGCAAACGCATCGGCCTTTTCCTTGGAGACTATTTCGCCCGCCCCAGCAAGCGCTCCGGCGCCTGGATGAGCAGCTTTCAGTCACAGCACCGTCTCGGCGACGGCCAGGCGCCGATCGTTTACAACGTGATGAATTTCGCCAGGCCTCCGGAAGGCAAACCGGCGCTGCTGTCGCTCGACGACGCGCGCACGCTCTTCCATGAATTCGGCCATGCTCTTCACGGCCTTCTGTCGCAGGTCGATCACCCCTCCGTTTCGGGCACGTCGGTCTCACGCGATTTTGTCGAACTGCCCTCGCAGCTCTATGAGCACTGGCTGACCGTGCCGGAGATCCTGCAGCGCTACGCCGTGCACCACGACACCGGAGAAACCATCCCGCAGGAGCTCCTCGAAAAGGTTCTGGCGGCGCGAAACTTCAATGGCGGCTTCGCGGCGATCGAATACACGGCCTCCGCCCTGGTCGACATGGCGTTCCATACCTGCGGCGACATCGAGGATCCGCTCCAGTTTGAACAGGAAAAACTTGTCGAGCTCGGCATGCCGAAGGCCATCGCCATGCGCCACCGCACACCGCATTTCCTGCATGTGTTCTCCGGCGACGGTTACTCGGCGGGCTATTATTCCTACATGTGGTCCGAGGTTCTCGACGCCGACGCCTTCAGCGCCTTCGAGGAGACCGGAGACGTGTTCGACGGGGACACCGCAGCCAAACTTCACCGGCACATCTACTCCGCCGGCGGCGGCATCGATCCCGAAGAGACCTATCTCGCCTTCCGGGGAAAAATGCCGGACGCCGACGCCATGCTGAAGAAGAAGGGACTTGCCGCGGTTTAGAACTCGGCCCAGTTCTCTTCGGCAACCGCCGCGGACCCCTCCGTCAGAGCAACCGCCGCTTTCCTTTGCGGCGCGGGCGCGGGTGTGCACGGCGGCGCGTCCACGCTTGCGCGCGGCGGGCCGTTCACATCCTCTCCAACCTTGAATTGTCCGAGCAGCGCGGCGAGCGACGATGCGTCCTTCTCCAATTCGTGGCTGACGGCGGTCGACTCTTCCACCATGGCTGCATTTTGCTGCGTCCCGGTGTCGATCGAAGCCACCGCCTGATTGATCTCCTCAAGGCCGGATGACTGCTCACGTGAAATCTTCACGATCGTCGCGACATGCTGGTCGATCTCGTGCACCTGTCCGGCAATGGCGTTGAGAGCCTCACCCGCCTGGTTGACCAGCACGACACCGGACTTGACCTGTTCGCCCGACGTGGTGATGAGCTGCTTGATTTCCCGCGCGGCCGTTGCCGATCTTTGCGCAAGCTCACGCACCTCCTGCGCGACAACGGCAAATCCCCTGCCCGATTCTCCGGCGCGGGCGGCCTCGACGCCGGCATTCAGGGCCAGCAGGTTCGTCTGGAACGCGATATCGTCGATGACCCCGATAATATCGGCGATCTGACCTGAGGAATCCTCTATCTCGGCCATCGCCGAAACGGCGTTGTTGACCACCGTGCTGGAGTCTTCCGCCGCGCGCTGCGCCCTTTCCACCAGTTGCCTCGCCTCCTCGGCCCGCTCTTCCGTGGATTTGACGGTCGTGGTTATCTCTTCCACGGCAGCAGCTGTTTCCTCCACCGAGGCCGCCTGCTGCTCGGTGCGTTGCGACAGGGCATCTGACGAGACCCGGACCTCGTTGGAACTGTTCATGATCGATCCGGCATCGGTCCCGACCTGCCGCATGGCCGCCATCAGCGCGTCGGCCGATCCGTTGAAGTCCCCTTTCAGCGCATCGTAGGCACCGGGCACGTCATCGCCTATCCGGTACGAAAGGTCCTTTGCCGCAAGGTTTTCAAGCGCTTTTCCGAAGACGCTGCACACCAGCTGCCTTTCTCCGGTTATGGCTTCCTCCTGAACCTTCAGCTTTTCCTCCTCGGCGACCCGTGCGATGACCGAGAGCGTCAGGTCCATATCCAGGAAGACCGCCTTGACAAGGCTGACAACCGCCTGACAGACATCCTCCATGGCCGCCTTTCGCCGGCCGGCGAAAGGCGGCCAGTGTTCGCTTATGACGGCGGCAAGAAGCTCTTCGATGACGATCGCATAGGCGCCCACATACCATTGCGGATCGAGACCGATGCGGGCATGGGCCGCGCCGATACGCTCGACCTGTGCGAGATAGGCGTCATCGAACTGGCCGCTGGAAATGCGTGACCAGTGCTCGGCCTGCGACCCGCGGGCGCGATCCATATGCGCATCGGAGGAAAAGAAGCCGCCGGTCTGGGGTGTTTCCCGGATCTTTTCGTAGAGCCGGTCAAGGCCGACCGGCAGCGCGCGCTCGATAACAGGCTTCAGGGCCTTTATCAGCCCCACTCTGCCGTCATCCAACCCCATGAAGTCCATACGCGCCGCGATATCTATTCCGTCTGCCGAATCCTGCATGGCAAATGCTCCCCGTATCTGTTCGGGATGCGTCGACGCGTCTTCCCATCAAAAACCGCAAAGCGCCTTACGCGGCCGAAATCGACCCGCGCATGAACCGATCTGGATAAAACCGCTGCAACGCTGTCCCGCCCCAAAATGGACAGGGCATACCGACATCGTCATGAACTCGGCATGCCAGAAATTGGCGCCGGGTCATCCCGGCAAGTGAATTGCAACCGCCGACTTTCTGCGCCCAAATCATTAACCATGAGTTTAAATGCGCGGTTGCCGACCGCGGTTGCCTGCGACAAATGATCGCTCAGGCACCGGGCCGGGTAGCCGTTGCGTTGCTGCGCTTGCCCCTTTCGCGGACGCACAAAACCCTGTATGAGCGCAGCAACAGTGAAGGGCCGTCAGACGGCAAACCCCCGGGTAGAACTCATGTCATTGCGCAATATCGCGATCATCGCCCATGTCGATCATGGGAAAACGACGCTTGTCGACGAATTGTTGAAACAATCGGGCGCCTTCCGCGAGAACCAGCGCGTCGCCGAGCGCGTCATGGACTCCAACGAACTGGAGAAAGAGCGCGGCATCACGATCCTCGCCAAGGCGACCTCGGTCGTCTGGAACGATGTGCGCATCAACATCGTCGACACGCCCGGTCACGCCGATTTCGGCGGCGAAGTCGAGCGCATCCTCAGCATGGTCGACGGCGCCATCGTCCTTGTCGACGCGGCGGAAGGCCCGATGCCGCAAACCAAATTTGTCGTCGGCAAGGCGCTGAAGGTCGGCCTCCGGCCCATTGTCGCCGTCAACAAGGTGGACCGGCCCGATGCCCGGGCGGACGAGGTGGTCAATGAGGTGTTCGACCTCTTCGCCGCGCTGGACGCCGACGACGAACAGCTGGATTTCCCGATCCTCTACGGTTCGGGCCGCGACGGCTGGATGAGCGCCGATCCGGAAGGCCCGGCCGATGGCGGCCTGAAGCCGCTTTTCGACCTCATTGTCGACCACGTCCCGGACCCCACGGTGGCGGACGGTGAATTCAGCATGATCGGGACGATCCTCGAGGCCAATCCCTTTCTCGGGCGGATCATCACCGGCCGCATTCATTCCGGCAGCGTCAAGCCCAACCAACCGCTCAAGGTCATCGACCGCGACGGCGCGCTTCTGGAGCAGGGCCGCGTGTCGAAGATCCTGGCCTTCCGCGGCATCGAGCGTCAGCCGATCGACGAGGGAAAGGCCGGCGACATCGTCGCCATTGCCGGCCTCACCAAGGGGACGGTGGCCGACACCTTCTGCGCGCCGGACGTGGATGAGCCGCTTCAGGCCCAGCCGATCGACCCGCCGACCGTGACGATGTCCTTTATCGTCAACGATTCACCGCTGGCCGGAACCGAGGGAGACAAGGTCACGAGCCGCGTCATCCGCGAGCGGCTCCTCAAGGAGGCGGAAGGCAATGTCGCGCTGCACATCGAGGAAGCCGAGGACAAGGACAGCTTCCATGTTTCGGGCCGCGGCGAACTGCAGCTCGCCGTGCTGATCGAAACCATGCGCCGGGAGGGCTTCGAACTTGCCGTTTCCCGTCCGCGGGTCGTCATGCAGAAGGACGATGCCGGCGCGCTGCTCGAGCCGGTCGAAGAGGTGGTGATCGACGTCGACGAAGAGCATTCCGGCGTCGTGGTGCAGAAGATGTCGGAGCGCAAGGCCGAAATGACCGAGCTGCGTCCGTCCGGCGGAAACCGGGTCAGGCTGGTTTTCCTGGCGCCGACGCGCGGGCTGATCGGTTACCAGTCCGAGCTGCTCACCGATACGCGCGGCACGGCCGTCATGAACCGCCTGTTCCATGATTATCAGCCCTACAAGGGCGAAATCGGAGGCCGGTCGAACGGCGTATTGCTCGCCAATGAGGCCGGCGAAGCCGTTGCCTATGCCCTCTTCAACCTGGAGGACCGCGGGCCGATGGTCATCGACGCCGGCGAAAAGGTCTATGGGGGCATGATCGTCGGCATCCACACGCGGGACAACGATCTTGAGGTCAACGTCCTGAAGGGCAAGAAACTCACCAATATCCGGGCTGCCGGCAAGGATGAGACCGTCAAGCTGACACCGCCGATCCGCATGACGCTGGAACGGGCCCTGTCATGGATCCAGGACGACGAGCTGGTCGAGGTCACGCCGAAATCCATCCGCCTGCGCAAGCTCTATCTCGACCCGCACGAACGCAAACGGTTCGAAAAATCGCGCGCCGACGTGGCATAGGCGATGTCTGTCGTCCCGCCGCCGGCGGGCCGGAACCCGGTTGTTGAGGAAAAACATGGCCAGGTGGCAGGGCTGTGTGAACAAAACCACAATATCCGGGAAGAAATTCACCAGTTTCCCGCTCGGCACTTGCCCCGTGGATTAACATTCCGTTAATCTCGTTTTTGACCAGAGAGTTTAATTCTGTGGGCAAGGCCCGGCATGACGCCCGGCGCCCTTACGCCCGTTGTGCAGGAAGAGTTAGGATTGGTCATGACGACGCTGGCAGTGGATGTAAGACGGGCGGAACCCGGTGACGCGGTCGCGATCTCCGAGACCCATCGCGCCGCTTGGCAGCACGCCTATTCCGGACTGATCCCCTATCGTACGCTGATGTCCATGGTTGAGAGGCGCGGGCACTCCTGGTGGCAGCGCGCCATTCGCGGCTCGACCAGCATTCTCGTTCTCGAAGTGGAAGACACCATCGCCGGCTACGCCACCCTCGGCCTCAACCGCGCGCGCTCGCTGCCGCAGGAAGGCGAGATTTACGAACTCTATCTTCGGCCCGAATATCAGGGCATCGGCCTGGGAAGCCGCCTCTTCAACGAAGCCCGGCGCCTGCTCGGATCGCTCGGATGCAAGGGGCTCGTGGTCTGGACGCTGGAGGAAAACGACCGGGCCGTGAACTTCTACTCGGCGCTCGGCGGCATCGACATTGCCGAAGGCTCCGAGACTTTCGACAAGCACCCGCTGAAAAAAATCGCATTCGTCTGGCCTTAGGCCGGCAAAAAGACATCCCGAAAAGGCTTTGCCCGGCGGCGGTATTGTGCACAATTGCACCATCCGGTTCAGCGCGGTTTTCGAGGGGGAACATCGGTTGTTGCGCGTTTTCAGACAGCCCGCAGATCTTGCAGGCGGATTTCTGCTTATTTTATACGTCGCGACAATCTGCGCCGTGGCCCTGGTGTTTCCGCTCTCGAACTGGGACATGATCGCCTATGTGGCTTCCGTACTGGAAAACAACGGCTATCTGGGTCACGAGCTGCACGGTGCGACCTATGATCTGGTGCGCCGCAGCATCAGTGATGGCGAATTCCTCGTCCTGACCGCCGACCGGCCCTATCGCATTGCCCAGCACACCGATCCGGATGCCTTCATCACCATGCTCGGCTTCTACCGGGTCAAGATGCTGTACATCGAATTCGCGGAGCTTCTGACCGGCACGACGGACGCGGTGACCGCTTTGCGCTGGGTATCGGCCATATCGGCCGCGGCGCTCGGACTGCTGATACTGCTTTGGCTGCACGATCAGCGCTGCCTGCCCTACGCTCCGCTGGCGATTATCGCGCTGATGGCCTGCGGCTTTGGCGACGCCGCCCGCTACGTCACACCCGATCTGTTTTCTTCCGTCTTCGTGGTTGCCGGGGTCCTGCTATACACTCAGGACCGGGGGCTGAGCGCCGGGATCGCGCTGTTCCTGGCGGTTCTGGCCCGGCCCGACCATCTTGCCCTTGTCGGTGTCTTCGCGGTCATGTCCATCGCCATCAGGCCGATCAGCAAGGGCGTCATTTTGAGCTTCATCGCGGGGCTTGCCGCCTATATCTCCATATCGCGAACCGGCGAGCACCCCGGCTGGTGGATCCAGATGTGGTTCACAAATGTTGAATATGTGCCCACGCTGGAAGGCTTCGATCCGCCTTTCTCGATCCTCGTCTATCTCCAGATCGTGGTTCAGACCGTCGTGCGCACGCTGGTCGAGCAGCAATGGCTGGCCGTTCTCTTGACGATGGTGTTTGCCCTCGCCCTGATGCTGCGGAACGACTATAAGATCACGCGGCGCGAAACCGTCGCGCTGACATCGCTGCTTGTGACGATACCGGCCAAATTCATCGTATTCCCGCTTTACGATTCACGCTTTTACTTTGCCTATCTGATCACACTCGCCCTGGTTCTGATTGCCATCTTCGGCAAGGAGCGCCGGGCCGTGTTCTTCTCCCAATCCCCCGCGCAGCAGGAAGAGACGGGGTAGAGCGAACCTCGCGGCGCAAAGCCGCTTCAGACCAAAGGCATGTTGCGCTGCAGCGCGCAAAACGTTATCCCCGCCGCAAACGCTGAAACACAGGATAAATTATGCGCATCGACGCAGTGAGCATCGGCGACACCCCGCCGGATGACGTCAACGTCATCATCGAGGTTCC
Source organism: Hoeflea sp. (assembly GCF_984452065.1). Taxonomy (NCBI): domain Bacteria; kingdom Pseudomonadati; phylum Pseudomonadota; class Alphaproteobacteria; order Hyphomicrobiales; family Rhizobiaceae; genus Hoeflea; species Hoeflea sp. The sequence goes on from NZ_CFHWAF010000094.1 coordinate 11,347, forward strand.
GGTCGGCGGACAGCCGATCAAATACGAAATGGACAAGGAAGCCGGCACGCTGGTCGTTGACCGTTTCCTCTACACGCCGATGGCCTATCCCGGCAATTACGGCTTCGTGCCCCATACGCTCTCCGAGGACGGCGATCCCATCGACGTTCTGGTCTGCAACACGCGCCCGCTGGTGCCGGGCTGCGTGATCAATGCGCGGCCGATCGGCGTCCTGATCATGGAGGACAATGCGGGCCAGGACGAAAAGATCATCGCCGTCCCGTCCTCGCGCCTGACCAAGCGCTATGACAAGGTTCTCAATTTCAGCGATATGCCCGACATCACCCTGCAGCAGATCGAGCATTTCTTCGAGCACTACAAGGATCTTGAGCCCGGCAAATGGGTCAAGATAGGCGATTGGCAGGGTGTCGACGTGGCAAAACGCCTGATCATGGAATCCGTCGCGCGCGCATCGCCATAGCGCCGGCATAAACCACGCTACCGGGCATCCTTTTTCAGGAACGGCCAGATTGTAACCGGGTCGACACGCCGGTTGTTCTTGTACATCTCGACATGCACATGCGGCCCGGTCGACTGGCCGGTACTGCCGACGGTGCCGATCACCTGACCCGCCGTCACTTTGTCTCCGGGGCTGACCGTATAGCTGTCGAGATGGGTCAGCCAGACAACGACATCGCCGTCGAATTCAAGCACGACCGCCTTGCCCCAGCGCGGATTGCCGCGGAAGAGATCGGTTGCCTGCGTGACCAGCGCATCCGTCGGTGTCACGATTTCGGTCCCCCGGCGGGCGGCGACGTCGATCCCCGTATGCACTCTGAGATTCTTGCGCTTCACGCCATAGGCGGACGTCACCCACCCGCCTGGGATGAAATCCTCCAGGGTCGTCGATGCGGCCGTATTGGCGGTCAGTGCTCCGGCAGTTCCGGCGGCCGTCAGCATCAATACCGTGCAGCCGGCAAGCAGTCGTGTCCTGCCGCGCGCGGCGAATTCGAAACCCTTTATGATGGCTCTGATACGCAATTTGTCACTCCTAGCGTTGCGGGACGTAAATGAGACCGGAATCGGGTTGGACCAGGCACGAAGCGCGTCGACCAACGCCTGTGCATAGGCTTTGCGGACGTCGGCATCCGCACCGTTAAGCGCATCGCCGTCGGCGCGCAGCTCACTTGCACAACGCCACCGGCCAACAAGGTCCTTTAGGAACGGGTTGAACCAGAAGATGGCACACAGCAGCGCGAGACACTGGGAGACAAAAGGGTCGCGATGGCGCAAATGGGCCTCTTCATGCGCCACGATCAGATCGATTTGCTCCCGCGGCAGAGCGCCGAGCATCGCCTCGGGCAAGACAATCGCCGCCGGCGGACCACCAACGGCAAAAGGCGCAACGGACCGTTCCGTCAACAACAGTTTTCGCCGGTCCCGAGTTACGGCCACATGCCGCGCACCACGCACAATGAGAAAAATACGAAGGGTCGCAAAAGCCTGGCGGGCAACCGCCAGGGCGACGCCCGCCACGTAAAGTCCAACGAGAACCGACTGCAGCCCCGGCGCTTTCCAAGCTGGCGGCACGACGGACCGGCTCGCAACGTCCGCCATTGCGAGAAGCTCCACGCCCGTTTTTGCCGTATGCGCGGCAACAAACATCTCTTGCAACGGCCATTGCCAGCCGGCGGCAAAAATCATGCTGGGGAAGACAAGAGCTGTAATCGCCGCCAACAGCATGCCCGGACTCCAGAGCGAAGCCGGACGACCGCCGCCGGTTGCTGCCGGCAACACCCAGACAACGGCGCCCCAAAAAAGGCTGAAGACGCAAGCCGCAAGGACACTCAACTGTCCGCCTCCTCATCGAGAAAGCGCTGCAGTTCGTCAAGTTCCTGCGGGGTGAGGATACGGCTCCCCGTGAAGGAGGATGCGGGAAGCGGCCCGTCGATTTCAAGGACAGCCCGCGCAAATTGCCGGGTCAGTGCAGCAAGGGTCGAGACCTTGCCGACCGCCGCGCGATAGACCTTGACGCCGTGTCGATCGTCGCTCGTAACAAGGCCCTTGTCGATCATCCGTTCGATCGTCTTGCGTGTCGAAGACAGCGACCAGCCAAGCTCACCGGACACCTGCTCGTGCAACTCACGGGCGCTGAGCTCCCCGCTGGCCCAAAGCACCTTTAAAAGCGGCAGTTCGCTTGGTGACGGTTGCATGATCTCGGCTCCTTGCGGCATCTGTCGCAACTACGCGACAACTGTCACATGAAGTCAAATCAACTCATGTTACATCCCGGTCATGGCTGGTTTTCACGGCGGCCAGGAGCACCTGCCGGCCACACGATGTCGGGGAAAGCCCCTGTCAGTTGACCATCGGATAGACGCTGGTCCAGAGGAAACGGCGCAGGAAGAAGACGATGAGAAGCAGGATGATGGGTGAGATGTCGAGACCGCCAAGGTCGGGCATGATGCGCTTGATCGGCCTGAGGGCAGGCTCCGTCGCCCTGTACAGGAACTCGCCGACCATTCCGACAAAGCGGTTGCCCGTGTTGACCACATTGAAGGCATAGAGCCAGGAGAAGATGGCGCTGCCGATGATGATCCACGTATAAATGCCAAGGGCAAGATCAATTGTCGAAAAGAGGGCGTACATCCGGGTCTCCAATCTGTGATTTCCGCTATGTAGCCATTGCTCCCGCCCGCGGCAAGTCCGTTCGCCGGCAATCGGAGCAATTGCTGGCTTTTGCAATTCCGGCCGGCGGCCTATAAAGGCGCAATGCCCGCTATCAATGAAAACGGCCGCCATGCGGACTGACGAACCCGGCAAGGCCCCGCGCTTCGCCGCATTCCGCCATCGTTCGTTCACCCTCTACTGGCTGGCGCGCTTCCTGTCGACATTCGGTATTCAGATCATCAGCGTCGCCGTGGGCTGGCAGATCTACGACCTGACGCGCGACCCCTTCGATCTCGGCCTGATCGGGCTGGTCCAGTTCCTTCCCTCGCTTCTTCTGATTCTGGTGACCGGCGCGGTGGCCGACCGCTTCGGGCGGCGCATGATCATGGGCATCTGCGAGATTGTCGCCCTGTTTTGCGCGCTCGCGCTGGTTTTCCTGACGCTGCGAGGCCTGACCTCACCGCTTCCGGTGTTCGCGATCCTGTTGGTTTTCGGAACGGCGCGTGCGTTTTTCGCCCCCGCTTCCACGTCGCTCGCACCCAATCTCGTGCCCGAGGAGGATCTCGCGAACGCCATCGCATGGAACTCGATGTCCTGGCAAAGCGCGACGATCCTCGGTCCGGTCGCCGGCGGACTGCTTTACGGCCTCGGCGCGGCCACACCCTACTGGACCAGCACCGCCTTGTTCCTGTGCGGTTCGGTTCTCATTTTCACGATAGCGAGACCGAAGCAGCAGCGCGGCGTTCACAATCAGAGCTGGGAAACCCTTTCCGCCGGCTTTCGCTATATCTGGCGCGAGAAGATCGTCCTCGGCGCCATTTCGCTCGACATGTTCGCCGTGCTTCTCGGCGGCGCCGTCGCCCTGATGCCCGTCTTCGCGCGCGACATTCTGGAACTCGGCCCCTGGGGCCTTGGATTGCTTCGCGCCGCGCCCGGCGTCGGTGCGGTTGCCATGGCGATCTATCTCACGGCCCATCCGTTTCAGAGCCGCGCCGGCCATGCCATGTTCATCGCCGTCGGCGTTTTTGGTGCCGCGACCACGGTATTCGGTCTGTCGACCGTCGCCTGGCTGTCCATTCTGGCACTGGCGGTCATGGGCGCCGCCGACATGATCTCCGTCTATGTGCGTCAGACGCTGATCCAGCTGTGGACGCCCGATGCGCTACGCGGCCGCGTCAGTGCCGTCAACATGGTGTTCATCGGCGCCTCCAACGAACTCGGCGAGTTCCGCGCCGGTGGCATGGCGGCCCTGATCGGCGCCGTGCCGGCCGTCGCCCTTGGCGGCATCGGCGCGGTCGGCGTCGCCGGGCTCTGGGCGTTCCTGTTTCCGGGTCTGAGAAAAATCCAGCGCCTGCGCCGGGTCGAATAGATCAGGTCGAACCCGATTGACCCTGCAGCACCATGTCGGCGCGCGATCGTTCGCCGGGGACCTCACGGCCGAAAACCGCTCTCAGGAACTCCGACAGCCAGTAGCGCAGCCGCGCATCGTAAACCAGACGTCCCTTGAGATGGTCGGCGCCCCGCTGCGCGCCCGGCAGATCGAAACGGTGGGCACCATGAACCACCCAGCGCTGCATCATCACCTGTGTGAGCTCCGCGTGAAACTGGATGCCCCAGGCATTGCGGCCATAGCGGAAGGCCTGATTGGGATAGGCGTCCGCCGTGGCGAGCAGTTGCGCGCCGTCGGGCAGGCTGAAGCCTTCGCGGTGGAACTGGTAGACGGTGTCCGGCCAACCCATCAGTGCCGAGCCGTCCGCCGTCGCCTGCAACGGGTACCAGCCGATCTCGGTCAGCCCCTCGTCGTGGCCCTTTACGGTTCCGCCCAGGTGGCGCACCAGCATCTGCGCTCCCAGACAGATACCGAGATAGGGCTTGTTCTCGGCCAGCGGCACGGCATGCCAGTCTATCTCGCGGCGCACAAAATCGTCTTCGTCATTGGCGCTCATCGGCCCGCCGAAGATCACGGCACCGGCATGGTCCGCGAGCGTTTCGGGCAAAGGATCGCCAAGAACCGGCCGCCTGATGTCGAGGTCGAAGCCGGCGAGCTGCAGCATCTGGCCCACCCGGCCGGGACTCGACCCTTCCTGGTGAAGCACCACGAGGATGCGACTGGGTCCGGGCTGCTCGGCGCCGGGATCAAACAGCATCAGCCATCCTCTCCCGAACCGAGGCGGGCGGCGACACGCTGGCGCATCAGCACGCGGTCGCGGTCGGAAACGCCGAGAAGTTCGGCGACCCGCCACACCACATTGTCCTCAAGCTCGTGGCGCTCGCCATCGGCATAGACAAGCTCCCACAAAAGCTCGATGAACTTGACCCTCTGTTCGGCATCGAGCGACCGCTTCAGCACACTTGTGAATGTGTAAAAGTCGACTGACTCATCCTCGGCCTGTTTGCCCGCATCGATCAGTTTCCGCAATTCGGCCTTGTCGAGTGCGTATTGCTGTTCCAGGAGCTCGCTCAGCTTCTCGCGTTCGGCAGGCTCGGAGACACCGTCGGCATCGATCACGTGGAAGAAAAGCGCCGCCGCCGCGACACGCGGATCGTCGCGTGTTATCTCGCTTTGCTCTTCGCCGCCGAGCGACTGTATGAATCTCTGAAACTGCTCAAACATGACCGATCCTGCCGGTTAAGGTGTCGATGCCCCGCCGAAAGGACTGCCAATAGCATCGCACCATGCCGTGTGCCAAGGCGGACCGACAGATTCCAATTTAGAGCAAGTCTTCGTTTTCTAAAACAGCCTGAAGCGGGACTTCGGCTCCTCGGCGGGCTCGGCCCCTTCCTTGACACCCGGATCGTCCGGCGGTTTGGCAAGGAAGGCAGCCTCGCGCGCCTTGTCCTTGTCGGTACCGACCGCATCGGTGACAATGTGGGTTTCGCCTTCACTGGCGGCCTTTTCGACCGCCGGCTCCTTCTCCACCGTCTCGATCATGTCGGGTTTTGCCGGAACCGGCTCTTCCGAAGGCGTATCGGCAGGCTGAGCATCCTCTCCATTGACCGCAGGCTCTTCCTTCTCTGGCTCGGATGATGGAGCCTCCGCTTTCGCCTCCTCCGCCTCTTCCTTTTCGGCAACCTCCAGCGTTATCACCTGTTCAGGCTCCGGCTTGTTTTCGGCCGGGCTTACGCTTTCGGGCTCAGCAGGCGGCTCCTCCGATACCGGTTCAGGCTCGATTTCAATAACAGACTCCCGGACCTCCGGCTCTTCGACAATCGGCGCGGCGGCCAGCGACGGCAACGATTTCAGCGCCTGTTCGGCGTTGGCATGGCGGGCGTCGGCATCCTCCACCGGACCGGTGATCTGCTCCACCGGCACTTTCCATTCAAAGGCATCCAGCTTGCCGGTCACCGGCGAAACGGGCGCCCAGTGATCGGAAACATAACCGTCGGCGGTCCAGGCCGGATCTCTCGGCGCCCGCACCGCCTGCGCCAGCCAGTGACGCACGCGGCCCTGATCACCGGTCTCGGCTTCCTCGATATCGGCAAGCAGCAGGAATATGCTTTCACTTGCACGCACCCGCACGGCCGCCTCCGCCTTTTCCCGCGCCAGGGCGAATTCCTGCGCGTCAAGCGCCGCGCGCGCCACCGCATAAAGCGCCTCGACATGATTTCGCTTGAAACTCTCCAGCCTCTGCGCCCTTTTCAGCCGGTCATGGGTCGAATCGCCCGGCCGGGCGCGAATATAGGCCTCCGCCACATCCGGATGCGGCGCGTTCTTCCATGTCTTTTCCAGGATCCGCGAACCCTTGCCCAGGCTGTTTTCCCGGTAGAGCGCCTGCGCGGCAACGAGCGCGGCAGGCTCCAGGTCCGGCGCAAGCCTGTTGGCCTCGATGCCGTCCGTGCGCGCGCCGGCGACATCCCCGCCCTCCAGCTTCTGCATGGCGCGGGCCGTCAGCAGCACCGCCTTCTTGCGGTCGGCCTGCGCCTTGGTCAGAACGCGGGCGACACGCTGTTTCTCAAGCAGCCTGATCGCATCGTCCCAATCGCCGCCCGACGAGCGAAAACC
>NZ_CFHWAF010000095.1:0-17939 GCF_984452065.1 Hoeflea sp.
CCAGACCCCAAAGGTCGAGCAGATCGTCGTCCCAATCGGCCGTGGGCGCCGCCAGGTCCATCAGTCCGGAATAGGAAGCATGGGTCGGCTCCATCGCGATGGCGCCGGTGAGGCACTGCCCGATATAGCCGTTGAGCATCGTCACCTGCGCGGTGCGCCGCCACGCTTCGGGCTCGTTCCGCCGGACCCAGTCCAGATTGGCGACCCAGCATGTCGACACGCTGACCCGGTTGCCGGTCCTTGCGCGATAATCCTCGCCGCCGTCGCCGACGACTTGCGAAAGCGAGGCATCGCCGCGGCCATCGAGATAGAGGATGCCCGGCCGGACCGGCCTTCCGTCCCTGTCCAGAAGTATGGTGGTCGGGCATGTCGAGGCAAGCCCTACGGAGACGATACCCGCCACCCGGCCGGCCACTTCCGAAATCGCCTGCGCAGTGGCCTGCCAATAACGCTCCAGCTCCATCTCGGCCCACAGCGCATGGGGCGTGACGACCGGGATCGGCCGATGGGCCTTGGCCAACAATGTGCCGTCGCGGTCGAAGGCGCAGACCTTGACCCCGCTCGTTCCCGCATCGATGCCGACAAACGCCTCACCCATTGCAGATGGCCACCTTCAAGCCCTTGCCGCCGCGCGCAAACTGAATGGCCTGGACCGCCTCGCTCATGTCGAAACGATGCGTGATCAGCCGACCCGTCGCAATCAGCCCGCTCCGCAAGAGGCTGAACGCCGTTTCATAGTCCACGCGGCGCAGCGCGCTGGCGCCCGTGACCGCGATCTCGTGATAATGAACCAGATTGACGTCGAAACTGGCCAGCGCGCCCTTGGAAAATCCGGCGAACAGATTGACCCGTCCCCCCTTGCGCACGAGCCCCAGAGCCTCGTTGGCCAGCGGCTCAAGGCCGATGGCGACGATCACCACGTCGGCGCCCAGACCGTCCGTCGCCGCATCGACGGCCTTTGAAACATCCTCACCGGAAGGATCGCAGACGATGAGCGCGCCCATCGCATGCGCCGCCTCGCGCCGTTCCACGTTCGGCTCGCTCACGATCACCGCGCGCGCGCCGGCACGCCGGGCCAGCGCCACATGCATCAGACCGATCGGGCCGGCGCCCAGGACCACGACCGCATCGCCGAGCGAAACGCCCACATTGCGCATTCCGTTGACACAGCACGCCAGCGGCTCGGCCAGTGCGGCGGTCTCGAAAGACATGCCCTCGGGAATGGGCATGACATTGCCGGCCTCCAGCGCCAGGGCCGGCAGCTTCACATATTCGGCAAAGCCGCCATCGAACTCGTAGCCGAGCGCCTGCCGGTTCAAACAGACATTTTCCCGGCCGCGCCGGCAATGGGCGCAACAGCGACACGGCATCACCGGGTTGACCGCAACCACCTGGCCGACCGCGAAATCGCGCACGTCCGCGCCGACATCGACGATCTCACCCGCCAGCTCATGCCCCAGAACCGACGGAAAACGCACCCCCCTGGTCTTGCGGCCGCTCACGATCCGAATATCGGTGCCGCACACCGTGGCCGCGCGAACGCGGAGCACGAGTTCGCCGGCGCCGGCCCGGGGCGTCACACGCTCCTCCAGCCGCAGTTCCTCGGGCGCATGCAGGACAGCGGCCTTCATGCGCCCAGTTCCTTTTCTTCCTCGACCGCCTGATCGAAAACGCGCAAAGCCCCGTCCACGTCCATATCCTGGTGCATCATCGCGTTGAGTGAGCGGATGACGGCGGCGGTTTGGCGATGCGACCAGACGAAGCGGCCATAGGTCACGCCGCCCATGCCGACATCGAGCGCTTCGCGCGTCATGCTCAGATAGTCCTCCAGCGTTTCGCCGGCCTCCCCGCCGGCCAGCGCAACGATGGCCGGACAGGCCGCGATCACCGACCGGAAACTCTCCGCCGAGCCCGTCCACAAAGTCTTGATGATGTCTACGCCCAGTTCGGCGCCCGCGCGGACGGCGTAGGCCAGCGCCTCGGCATCCTGCCGGTCTTTGACCAGGGCACCCTTGGGATAGATATGAGCGACGAGCGGCATTCCCGCCGCCGCCGCCTGCTTGGACATCTGACCGAGAAAGGTGAGTTGGCCGGCCTGGTCCGGACCACCGACGATGCAGCCCACCGAGATCGCGTCCGCGCCCAGGCGGACGGCTTCCTCGACATCGGCAACCGGCGCATCATAGGTCGGATGATAATGCACCGAATAGGCCGTTGCCTTCATGATGATCGAGGTCTGCCCGGCATAGGGCGCGAAAACCTTCTCCGCGATGCCCTTATGCATGGTGATGGCGTCGGGTTTGCCCGCAACGACGCGCTTCATGACCGAGCGTATATCGACCAGCCCCGGCAGCACCCCGCGTGTGATCGGGTGGTCCACCGTAACGGCGAGCATTCGGCCGGAGACGGGGTGAACGAGCCGGCTGAGCCGGACATCTTTGCCTAGGAACATGGCGGATCTTTCTGAATTTGAAATTGGTATAATCTTTTCTATCACCATCTCTTCTTTAAGAGAAGGAGTGTTGCAAATTGGTAAAATCAATTATCGAAGCGAGCGCGCAATCGGCGATTGGATTGATGATGGTCCGGAGAATGTGGAAATCGTCGATTACCACTGAGAGCAGGAGATGTTTTGATGGGTAGAACACCAATACACCCCGGCGAAATCCTGAAAGACGAACTTGCCGAAATGGGTATGAACGCAGCCGAACTTGCACTTCAGCTCAGGGTTCCGGAAAACCGGATTTCCGAAGTGATCCGTGGACGCCGAAATATCACAGCAGACACAGTGCTACGGCTTGGTAAGTGGTTTGGCAATTCGGCTGTATCTTGGATGAATCTTCGGAAAAGCTATGAGCTTCGCAAGGCGCAACGCGATGTTGGATCAGAGATAGATTCAGATACCAACCCGGGTTGCATAAGACCTCGGAGCGGTTCATTGGCAAGAATCCGTCATTTCAAAACACCCCTCGGGAATTCCCGCATGATCAGCCCTTCCCGACGACAACGGAGCCGGCAGGCGGACGAAGACCGACCTTGCCGGGGTTGAATAGATTGTCCGGATCCAATGCATCCTTAATCTGCTGAAGCGCCGCAAGACCGCCACCCAGTTCACGGGCCAGCCAACGATTACGGAAGACGCCAACGCCATGGTGGTGCGAGATCGAGCCGTCATGATCAAGGGTCAGTGACTGGATCGCCTCCCACATGGCATCATGCAGGGGCAGCGCCTTTTCCTGCGGCATCCGCGGCAATCGGATCGTCATGTACTGGCACGCGCCTTCGGGATAGATATGCGACCAATGGGCTCCGAAATGGGCGTCGGGGCAGATTGCACGCACCGCCTCGCCCATCGCGTCAAACATGGCAGGTATCGCGGACCACTTCCCGGTGACCTCGATTGTATCGTTGTAAAAGCCCTGCGCCTGCCATTTCGGGGAGAGCGCCACGTAGCGGCTCTTCTTCCACTGATCGTATATGTCCACGGGGCCGTCGACGGCCCCGTGCCGCGCGGCAATTTCAAGCGACATACGCTCTTCCAGCGCTGCCAGTCTCACGCTGCCGGAAAACATGAAGATCGCCAGGATCGGGTGCGTGCCGAAAACACCCTGGCCCCCGGTGCGTTCGTGGCTTTCGACCTGATCGTAGATACGGGCCACCGTCGGCCGCAGTTCAGCCTGCATGATTTCACGCACCGTGTCCCAGGCGGCCTGCAAAGACGGAAAAGCCAGCACGACTCCGTTTTCGACCTCGGGCAGCTTCCAGACACGCAGGGTCAATTCAGTGATGATGCCGTATACACCCTCGCTGCCGATCATGAGATCGCGCAAGGACGGGCCCACCGCGCGTCGCGACACGGGGCGGATGTCGATGCCGGATCCATCCGGCAGCAGCGCTTTCAGGCCCAACACGATGTCTTCAATCTTCCCGAACCGGCTTGAGGCTTGCCCTCCTCCGCGGCAGGCGGCCCAACCGCCCACCGTTGAAATCTCCAGGGATTGCGGAAAATGTCCGCATGTGTAGCCCCTGGAGTTCAGTTCAGCTTCAAACGCCCCTCCGTTCATCCCCGCCTGAACGGTCACCATCGCGTTTTCGGCATCCAGACTGACGATCCGATCCATGCGGCGCATATCGACCATGATCTCGTTGGAAATGGGGATCGTGGCACCCAGAACGCCGGAGCCGCTACCGAAGGGAATCACCTGAAGCCCGGACCGCCTTGCCAGTTGCGTGATCTTCCGGACCTCGTCGGCGTTGCCGGGACAAACCGCCATGCGCGGGGCGACACCTGCAAGCCGGCCTTCGCGCGCGACGTAATTCGCGAACGGAAGCCTGTCATGGGCGTAGTCACGTACCGATTTTTCGTCAGCCAGGACGTGCTGCGCCCCGACGATATCCGTCAGGGCCGCTGCGATTTCCGTATTTGTTCGGGCATTTTTCCGAGCCATATCCGGTTCCGACATTTTTGTTCCGCTCCGCAGTACACATAAGATAAAACAGCCAAATTCGCCTTTGAACAATCGTTTGTTCATGGCAAACATGAGGCAGCCGAATCATGATATCAAGAAACAATTCAGATCTTCCGCGGTCCGGTGGATGCCCGGGCAATCAAGGAGCCCGCCGGCAGGGCGGCGACAGCATCGGGCTTTTCGCCGTCCAGCAGGCGGATCAGGATCGTCGCGGCCACACGGCCCATTGCTTCCGTGGGCATGCTGATCGTGCTGAGCGCCGGGTACAGCATCTCGGCGATCGCTCCGTCATGCAACGCAATGATCGACATGCGTTCGGGGATCGGCCAGCCCGCTTCATGCAGCGTGGCCATGGCACCTGCGGCGGATACCATTGTCGCGGCCATCACCGCCGTTGCATCGCTCTCCATAAGGCCGAGCATGGCTTTTTTCCCGCCCTCAAAAGTATACCCGGCCTCTTCGACCAGGCTGTCGTCATAGTCTATGCCTGCTTCGCGCAAAGCATCGCGATAACCTTTCAGCCGCTCGTTCGCATTGAACCCGCCCGGACGTCCGCTAAGATGCGCTATTCGTCTGTGACCCAGCGAGATCAGATGGCTTGTGGCGCGCTTCGCGGCCTCACGGCTATCCAGAACAACCGCATAAGGCGCGCCCGGCAACTGGCGGTTCAGCAGAACATGGGGAACGTTTGCAGCGTCCAGGTCGGAGCGAAGGACTTCATCGTCATCCAGGCTTGCCACGAGCAGGCCATCGACCCTGCTGCGCTTTGACAGATTGGCTATTGTGGTTGCCGTTTCCCCTGGTTCCCGATGCGAGATCAGCAACGCGTACCCTTCGGCGAATGCCGCCTTCTGCGCGCCTCGAATCACCGCGGAAAACACCGGATTGTCCAACTGCGGCACAACGATGCCAAGCGTATGGGTTTTTGAGGTGCGCAAAGCCCGGGCAACCGAATTGGGAAGATATTCAAGTTCCCTGGCCGATTTGAGAATGCGGTCCCTGGTCTCGCTGCCGACACGCTGGGCCGCATCGCCCCGCAATACGCGCGAAGCCGTCGAAACGTCGACCCGTGCGCGTTTCGCCACGTCGATCAACGTTGCGCGTTGCTTTGAAGACTTCGGCATTTCAATCTTGCGTCTGTTGCCTTTTCTGAAGCAGCGACAAGGGTTCGCCACGGCCTCTTCCATGTCAACCTCAATTATTCTATCCGCTCCAGGCAACCCCGTGTCCATCGGATCAAGCAGCGTCGACCAGAAGAGCCATTGTCTTGCGCACGGCGGCCATGAAGGCGCGCAGTTCCACGATCAGGTCGCTTCCTTCATCAAAAATGAACCCGATTTCGTAGCGTCCCAGGTCAATCTCCACCGGTAAGGAGACGATGTTTCCCGCGGGTTCGAATTCGGCGATGAGCGCACTTCCGAACATCAGGTGATTTGCATCCTGAAGGATATTCAGGACGGCCGTCGTCGAGTCGCACTCGACGGCGAAGGTCAAGGGTTTTGCGTTGCTTCTAAGAACGATGCTCTCGAGCTCCTGCTTCTGGACGCTGTCGATTCCCAGTGCGACGAGCGGGAACTCGGCGACAGCTTCAAGCGGGATCGTACCTGCGTCCTGCTGCGCAAGCGGGTGGTTTCGCGCGCACATGATCGCGCGACGCGTCTGATAGATAGGCTCGCGGGTGAACTTGCTCGACGTGAACCGCGCCAGGGCATGGGCGGCGATATCGATCCGGTTCAACTCCAGATTTCGCAAAACCTCCTCGACCCCCAGCGTCTGGATCATCAGCCGGTGTCCAGGCAGGCGTGTCTGGAACAGTGGAATGGAGCGCGGGATGATGGTCATACCAAAGCCGACACCCGCACCCACGCGCAATGCCCTCGTGCCTGCCATGGTGCTGTTGCGGGCAAGCTCGACCGCATTTCGGTATTCGATCAGGACGCGCCGGGCGTGGCGCAGGAACGCCTCGCCCGCGGAGGTCAGTTCCGTGCCGCGGGTGTGGCGGGTGAACAGATCCGCGCCGACGGTCCGTTCGAGCCGGCGCATGTTCTTTGACAGGGCGGACTGGCTGACTCCGAGGTTGCGGGCCGCGCGCGTGATTCCCTGGGCCCGGTCGATTTCAACGAACTGACGAAGCACGGTGAGATTTGGCAAGTCGTATTCACGCATGGCAAGCCATTACCTCAGGTGATGGCTTTGGACAACCTTTGAGACTACTCAAATGAAAAAGGCCCCTATAACCTTCGAAAAACCGCCTCTTGCCACGGCCGATGATCGAACCGGTCGGCCTCAACGGAGAACTCGCGGTACTCAGGAAGGGAGGAAATAGCATGAAAACAGTATTGAACATCTCGGCGGCGTTGACCGTATTTCTGCCGGCATTCGCATCCGCGGCGGAAATCGAGTTCCTGTGCTACAACAACGGCAATGAATGCGAGGTCATTGCGGAACTGGCCGAACGCTTCACGGCCGAATCCGGTCATGTGGTCAACACCAATGTGGTGGCCTACACGGTCATTCGCGATCAGCTTCTGAACCAGCTTCAAACCGGCGACGCGGCGCCCGATGTGGCGCGGGTGACGGATCTGGGCGGCATGGCTCAGTTCTTTCTGGATCTGTCACCCTATGTCGACGTCTCGTTTTTCGAGACCGAATTCGGCACGATGCTGCCCTGGATGCGGCCCGAGGGCGACACCAAGGGCATATACGGCCTGCCCGGCTCGACCGTTACGGGGCCGTTCGTCAACGTCACCATGTTCGAAGACGCCGGCGTTGAAATCCCCGGCGCCGGCGCAACGTGGGACGAGTGGGTGACGGCCCTGACCGCGGTGAAAGAGACCCTCGGCCTCGATGCGGCCTTTGCGCTTGATCGCACGGGGCACCGCTTTGGCGGGCCGGCTTTCTCATACGGCGCCAGGTTCTTCGATGACGCAGGCGAACCGATCCTGGTCGATGACGGTTTCCGCACATTCGCCGAAACATTCGTCGACTGGCACAAGAGCGGCTTTATGCCGGAGGCCGGTTGGCCGGCGGGGTCGAGCACCCAATACCGAAATGCCGCGCCACTCTTCATGAACGAAGAGGTGGCGATGCACTTTGCCGGGTCCTGGATGATCAAGAACTACGACAGCAACATCTCGAACTTCGAGTGGAAGGCCGTGCCGGTTCCCTGCGGCGAAGGCGGCTGCGGCGCGATGGTCGGCGGGGCTGCGATAACCGGGTTCAAATCGACGAAGCACCCCGAGGCCGTGGCCGCCTTTATCGACTTCCTCGCCCGTCCGGAGATCGCACGGGAATACTATGCGAGGTCGCTGAACATTCCGGCACACGCGACCATTCAAAAGGAGGGCGTCGAATATGTCGGCGCGTCGGCCCGGGTGGCTGAGGCCCTCAACGTCTTTGGCGACAACGCATTGAAAGCCGCGACCACGACGCCGCAGGCCTTCGTGTTCCAGGGATACCCGAAGAACTTCGTGATTTTCGGGGCGATCCCCGAATACATGACAAAGGCGATCACGGGCGAGATGACGCTGGACGAGGCGCTGAGCGCCATGGATGCCGACATTGCCGCGAAGATCGCTGAGTGAACCGAAGCGGCAGCGGGAGGAAATCGTCCGGTGCTGAATTCCGCTCTCGTCAACAGTTGGACGATATCGCTCGTGGCCTATCTTGTGGTTGGGGTGCTTGTGTCCCAACCACACGGCGGCCTGGCCGACCGGTGCATGGCGGTGATCGGCTGGCCGGTGGAGCTTGCCCAGAAGATGGCGGGCGACGCGCCCTTGCCGTATCTCTTTCTCATCCCGAACATGCTGATCTTCGGCATGTTCACGTTTGCGCCCCTGTTTATCAATCTGGGTTTCTCCTTCACCGAGGGCGCGTCGATCAATTTCGACCAGCGGCCCTATGCCGGAGGCGACAACTGGGCGCGGCTTTTGAGCGATACCCAGATCGACACGGGAGGCGAGAACCGGGAAGACGACAAGTTTTACCGCTCGGTCATGGACACGGCGGTCTTTGTGGTTTTCCAGGTGCCGATCATGGTGTTTTTCGCCCTTGTCACGGCCCTGGTGCTCAACCGGAACATAATCGGGCGCGGCTTCTGGCGTTCGGTATATTTCTATCCGGTGATGCTCAGCCCCGTCGTGGTGGGCTTTCTTTGGACACTGATCCTGAAACGCCACGGCGTAATGTCGCTGACACTGATGGACTGGGGCTGGATCGACGCGCCGATCCAGTGGCTGGTGGATCCAAGCTGGACGATGTTCTGGTCGATATTCGTCTACACCTGGGCCCATCTGGGGTTCTACATGCTGATCCTGCTCGCCGGCCTGCAGTCGATCCCCGCCGATCTTTATGAGGCGGCCGAGATGGACGGCACCTCGGACTGGCGCAAGCTGACCCAGATCACGCTGCCTCTGCTGATGCCGACCTTGCTGGTGGTGATCGTCCTGTCCCTGATCAAGGCATTCCAGGCCTTTGAAGAGCTTTATGCCATGCAGGTACGGTGGGTTTCGGTGGTGAACTACATCTTCGAGACCTCCGGACTGCGAGGGACGCCGACAGCGCACGGGCTGGGTATTGCGGCGACGGCGGCCCTGATCATCGCGGTCCTCCTGGGCATTCTGTCGATGCTGCAGTTCCATCTGACGCGGGGGAAGTAGGCGGTGGGCGGCGTTGCTTCCTTTTTGACGAGGCGGCAGGGATACGGGCGGATGTCCCTGGCCGACTGGCTTGCCTACAGCTACCTGTTGCTGGGACTCCTGGTCATTTTCATCCCCGTCGCCTGGCTTGCCTTGAACTCCGTCAAGACACCCTTTCAGATCGAAAAACAGGACATCTCGCTTATCCCGGGCGATTTCGAGCGGGTGGGCCGGGCCACCGTCCACGGGCCGGAAGGGCGCAAGATCTTTATCCTGAAAGACATGCCGGACTGGGTTCTGACCTGGAGGTCCCTGAGCGAGGAGGAAAAAGCCTCGCTCGATGTGCGGGGCTTCCTGGAAACACAGTCGGGTGACACCTATTATGCGCTGCGCAGCCATCTGGGGCTGGTGGCCGAACAGGCTCTGGCCTTGATCGCCGAAAAGAACCTGCCTGACTGGACAAGGCGCTACGCGACCATGCCGGCGGCGTCGCGGGCCGAGGTGGACGTGGATGCCGCGCTGGCGCCGCTCTCGCAGGACGAACGGCGGCTGATGATGGAGTTCCTCGGCATCCCGCCATTCAGGGCCGCGTCGGTCGTCGCTCAGGTGCTGGTGATCGCGCCGCATCCGGACACCGGTGAGATCAAGGAATGGGCGGTTCCCGACGTGACGGCACGCAAGCCCTTCCTGCCCGGCCGGGCACTGGACGATCCATCGGGCCAAGTCGTGCGGCTGCCGGCACAAACCGTGTCGGCCGAGCGAAATGTTGCCTTTGAATGGGGCAATTACATCGCGCCTCTGCGCGGCACCAATGTCGGGGCCACGGTGAACTTCACCACCTGCATAACCAATTCGGTGCTGGTGACGGTCATCGCGACACTGTTGACGCTGCTGATCAACTCGATGGCCGCCTTTGCCCTGTCGAAGTATCAATTCCGCGGACAGGTTTTTTTCCTGACCATCGTGCTCGCGACCCTCCTTATTCCGCCGTCAATCGCGCTGGTCGGGCTCTTCAAGGCAATCAACGCGACGGGTCTGTCCGGCTCGATCTGGGGCGTCATCATCCCCGGGGCGGCAACGCCGGCCGGCGTGTTCCTCCTGCGTCAGTACATGCTGACGATCCCCGAGGAACTGATCGAGGCGGCGCGGATGGATGGCGCCAGCGAATGGAAAATCTACTGGAAAATCGTCCTGCCCCTGGCGCTGCCGGCCATTGCCGCGCTTGGCATCCTGTCCATCGTCTGGCGCTGGAATGACCTGATCACGCCGATGGTTGCCATTGCAACCGTCAAGGAGGCCTACACGATCCAGCTTTGCCTGCTGGAGTTTCAGGGAGAGCACGTCAATCAGGAACATTTCCGTCTTGCGATGACGGTCGTCAGCCTCATCCCGACGACCTTGGTTTTCGTGTTCCTGCAGCGTTACATCACCACCGGCATAGCCAATACGGGTATGAAGTGAATGGCCAAACTGGAACTCAGGAACCTCAAGAAATCCTACGGCACCGTCGAGGTCATTCACGGGATCGACCTGACGGTCGAGAGCGGTGAATTCTGCGTCTTCGTCGGACCGTCGGGTTGCGGAAAATCGACGCTTCTGCGGATGATCGCCGGACTTGAGAGCATAAGCGGTGGAGAGGTTTGCATCGACGGGGAAATCGTCAACCGCATCTCGGCGGCGAAACGGGGGCTGGCGATGGTGTTTCAGTCCTACGCGCTGTACCCGCACATGTCCGTTCGCCGGAACATGGGCTTCAGCCTGCAGAATGCGAAAATGCCCGCGGACGAGATCGAGGAGCGGGTCAGAGCGGCCGCCAGGATGCTGCAGATCGAACCGTATCTGGAGCGCAAGCCGGGGCAGCTTTCCGGCGGGCAGCGCCAGCGCGTGGCAATCGGCCGGGCGGTGGTCCGCGAGCCGAAAATCTTTCTGTTCGACGAGCCCCTGTCGAACCTCGACGCCGAACTGCGTGTCGCCACGCGCGGCGAAATCGCCGACCTGCACCGGCGGCTGGGCAACACGATGATCTATGTCACGCACGACCAGGTCGAGGCGATGACCCTGGCCGACCGTATCGCGGTCCTGCGAGACGGAACCCTTGAACAATTCGGGGCGCCGCTCGATCTGTTCAACGAGCCGGCGAACACTTTTGTGGCCGGTTTCATCGGCTCACCGAAGATGAACCTCCTGAATGCCGACGTTCTCGTTGAAGGCGATCGGCTTATCCTCAGGCTTCGCAACCGGGACGAGATCCGGCTGCCGGCCGACCGTTTTGCGCTGCGCGAAAGCGCGCCCGTTGTGTTCGGGGCGCGTCCCAGCGACATCGATGTTGTGACCGAGGGAGGAACCCCGCTGGCGGTTACAACGGTTGAACAACTGGGAACCGAAACCTTCATCTTCGGAGAGCTTGAAGGCGGTGCCAGGCTTACGGTCAGCGTCCAGGGCCAAATGCGTCTGGCGCGGGGCGACCGCATCGCGGTTGCGCCCAAACCGGATCGTGTTCACCTTTTCGACGCGCGCACCGGCACGACATTGCGGGCACGCCAGGATGAAACCGATGCCGATCACAGGCGACGGTTTCGTTGAAGCTGCGGGCGCGAAGGCCAGGTTCGGCCGGGCGCGGGGCCCGTCACAGGGCAGCCCGGCGGTGGCGGCATGGAAAACTGGCGATCTGAATTCAGTCATTCAAGGGAGTTTGGAATGGGCAAAAGCTACGGTATCCTCGGCGCCGGTTTCATGGGCCAGGAGCACATACGCAACCTGGCGTTCGTCGAGGGGTGCGAAGTCACGGCCTTTTTCGAACCCGACGAAGGGATGCGCGCTGCCACACAGGCGCTTGTACCGCGGGCCCAGGCGGTCGACTCGCTTGAGGATTTGATGCGCAGGCCTGAGCTTGACGCCCTGGTCATTGCGACGCCCAACTACCAGCACGCCGAGCAGCTTTCCCGGATAGCAACACTGCGGCAACTGCCGCTCCTGGTGGAAAAACCCCTGGTGATGCGGGCGGAAGACCGGGAAATTGTCGCGCAACTGGAACGGTCCTACACCGCTCCGATCTGGGTCGGAATGGAGTATCGGTTCATGCCGCCGATCCAGCGCTTCCTTGAAGAACTGGAGGCGGCCACGGGCGGCGTCAAACACCTGAGCATCCGCGAGCATCGTTTTCCGTTTCTGGACAAGGTCGGCGCCTGGAACCGTCGCAACAGTAAAACCGGCGGCACGCTGGTGGAGAAATGCTGCCACTTCTTCGACCTGATGCGCCTGATCGTGGGAGACGAGCCGGTGCGCGTGATGGGGTCGGGCTGGCAGGCGGTGAATCACAAGGATGAGGCGCAACCGTCGGATATCTGGGATGCCGCCTTTGCGGTGGTGGACTTTTCCAGGGGTACGCGGGCGATGCTGGACCTGTGCATGTTCGCGGAAGGGGCGCAATGGCAGGAGGAAATAACGGCCGTCGGCCCCAAGGGGCGTATCGATTGCCTGATCCCCATGCCGGCCAAGCTGTGGCCCGAACACCGGGGACCGCGTCCTAATCCCAAGCTCGTCCTCCTGCCCCGCGACAAAAGCCGCCAGATCGAAATTGACCTGCCCGTTGACGACTACCTTGACGCCGCCGGAGACCACCACGGCTCGACCTATTTCCAGCATCTGGCCTTTCGCAACATGCTGGAGAAGGGCGGCACACCCGTTGTAGGCCTGCGCGACGGCTGGCTGGCGGTCAAGATGGGCATGGCGGCGCAGACCTCTTCGGAAACCGGCTGCGCGGTGCAGATCACCACGGACCAGTAACCTTCCAGGCAGCCGCCGCGAACCCGCGAAGCCGGGCAACCCCAACGGTCTGCAGCAAGTCCGAACGCCGTTTGACCTGTTAGCACCAATGCAAGTGTGCCGGAGAGACTTGTTGCGGAGTTGACGGCAAACGTCGTCAACAGGGTTATGAAAGCGCCGAAAAATCCGCGCGGCCACGAGCAAAAACCATCAACAAAGCCAGCGCAGCAAGGCTTCCCATGTTGAATGGAGCATGTTGCTATGGCGCGCCAATGCGTCATTGAAATGCACAAGCAAAGAAACAAAGCATCCGCTTCCAAGTGGAATGAGCAGATAGAGCGGGTTCGGGCGGTGGATCGACACTTGCGAGATCATATGTGCGAATTATCCGGCATTCGTCAGTGAAAACATTGATTCCGCGAAGGCGCGAATTTAGATTCTCTCAATGCGAGAATTGAACCGAATCCATCTGTCAGGTTTACGGGCCATTGAATCCGTCGGGCGGCTGGGGTCGCTTGCCGGAGCCGCAAAAGAGCTGGGCGTAACCGCGGGTGCCGTTAGTCAGCGAATCAACAAGACTGAGGAAGCTTTGAAGTGCAAGCTCTTCATTCGCACCTCGAAAGGACTTGTACCCAACGAAATCGGCGAGAAAGTGCTTCACCAACTGACGGATGGCATGGCCAGTCTGGCTTCTGCGGTTTCCCTTGCCGATCGATCATTGGCAACATCGCTGACCGTGTCGGTGATGCCTGTCTTCGCTAACCGCTGGCTGGTGTGGCAGTTGCCCAGGTTCACGGCGCTTTTTCCGCACGTGCATATCCAAATCGATTCAGACGACCGGGACGTTCATCCTGAGCAACTGCAGACGGACTTGCGGATTCGCTTCGGCAAGGGATCGTGGCCCGGCGTTGAAGCGGAACCGCTACTGGAACAGAGGGTTTTTCCGGTCTGCTCGCCAGATGTGGCCGCTCGTCTTGCCGAGCCGAACGACCTGAGGTCCGTCCCAATCATCCGCGGTGGATTCCTGCCCGGCACCTGGGACATGTGGTTGCATCCTTATGAAATGACCGAGGCGATGCTTTCCAATGGGCCAAAGTTCACCGATCCGTCTCTTTGTCTTGACGCAGCAATGAGCGGGCAAGGTGTCTACATGGCGTCGGAAATCCTCGCGTGCCGCTCGATCGAACTTGGTCATCTTGTGGAACCTTTTGATGACCGTCGCTCCACGGGCTTCGGGCTATGGTCGATCGTTGGCAGGGCCAGTGCTCACAAGAAGGATGTCATGAGATTTAAGTCCTGGCTAAAGGAAGAAATGTCCCGTGCTGTCTGTTCCTGGCGGAAGGCTTAGATGTGAGTTGCGATTAGATTGACGCATTTGACCGCGGCGAGGAAACAGGCCCTGGAACACCGCGCCGGGTTAGAGGAACCACCCGGTCGGCAATGGTACGCTCAGGAGGTTCCTGAAGCCGAAGGTGAATATGATGATCGTCGCCAGCACACCAAGAGTGAGAAACAGCCAGAACTGACGTGAGGCCGTGCCGTGTTGTGCAACCATCATCAACGCGACGCCCATCAGCAAACCGGCGGCGCCGAAGCCGACCGTCGAAATGATCGCAACGGTGCCCAGCATGATCACGGGAACTGCGATGCGCCGAAAGACCGATCCTTCGGCGGTCTCCTCGACGACATCGCGGACAATCAGCAGCTTGACGATCGCGACCGCGACGAAAAACAGCATGCCGTAGGCAATGGTCTGCGGAAAGACTGCCGCATCGGCGTTCAGCGATGCACTTTGAATGACGACCACAAGCCCGATCGCACCGAAGATCACGTAGGAAACCAGATCCCGCAAGACCGCGCCTGCGGGTGCATGTTCCCGGTCAACAATCGGCTCCAGCGACGAGCGCATGACCAGACGCCGGATTTGCGGCAGGAAGGGATAGATAAAGCTCACCAGCGTCATCGCTATGATGACCATGGACAGCGGGCGTCCGAAAAACTGTCCCCACAAATCGCCGACGGCATCGCCGATCGTCCAGCCTTGCACAAAGCCCTGTTCGGCAATGCGGCCCAGAATAAGCCCCAGGACGATGGGCGAAACGGAAAAACCGCGCTTTGTGGCGACCCAGCCGATGATCCCGAGGATCACCATGATTGCGATATCGGAAATGCTGTTGCGGATCGCAAAGGTTCCGATGACGGTCATGAAGGCGACAACCGGAACAAGCGCCGATTTGGGCGCCCGCACGATCGCGCCATAGGCAAAACGCCCGATCAGCAGGCCGACGGGCAGCATCAGGACCGTTGCCAGGAACAGGCCGAAGATGAATGTGTAGACGATGTTTGCGCCGTCGGCGAAAAGCGTCGGCCCGGTACGCACACCCTGCACCAGCAAGGCACCGAGAATGACGGCATCGGGAGGCGTACCTGGAATCCCGAGCACAAGCGTCGGAATGAATCCGCCGCCGACGGTCGCATTGTTGGCGGACTCGGTCGCAACGATGCCGCCGGGGTTGCCTTCGCCGAACTTTTCTTCACCCTTGCCCTGCCGCCGTGCTTCCGAATAGGCGACAAGCCCCGCGATCGAACCACCGGCACCGGGCAGGGCGCCGACCAGGGTTCCGATGACCGAACTGCGCAGCACGTTGAACTTGTTCACCATCATTTTGCCGAACGCTTCCGGCAGTCGAAATCCGCGGCCCTTTTCCGGTGCTTCGAGATGGCGGGCAGGCGTCGCCACCAGATCGATCAGGACCGGGATACAATAAAGCCCGATCAGCGCCGAGACGATTTCGATGCCGCCGAGAAGCGTTTGCGAACCGAAGGTGAATCGCACTTCCGCGCTCGTTTCCGAGATCCCGATCATCGACAGCAGAAGACCGAAACAGGCGGCAATGACGCCTTTCAGAAAATCACCGGTCGACAGGGCGGCGATGAGCGACAGCCCGAATATGGCAAGCCAGAAATACTCCACCGGGCCAAAGGCGAGCGCTGCTTCGGCAAGCGGCGGCGCCAGCAACAGGAGCGCAAGAGCACCCACCAGGCCGCCGACGACCGATGACAGACAGGCAACCGAGACGGCCAGGTCGCCGTCACCCCGGCGCGCCATGGGGTAGCCATCGAATGTGGTGGCGATGGCAGACGGGGTGCCCGGCGTGTTGAGCAGGATCGCGGCGTAAGCACCGCCATAAATCGCGCCGGTATAGATGGCACCCATCAGGATCAAGGCGCTGTCGGGTGACATGGAAAAGGTGATGGGCACCAGCACCGCCACTGCCATGGTGGCGGTCAGGCCGGGGATGGAGCCGATAATGGTTCCGGCGGCGACCCCTGCAAGGGCCAGGATGAGGTTGAACGGCGTAAATGCCGAAAGAATATACTCGACCATGGAGCGGCTCCGCTGTACCCGGCTATCTGGCGGTCAGGCAGTCAACTTGTCATGCAGAAACGGGTGGTAAGGAGCGGCCCCGGAAGGCCGCCCCTTGAAAAGCGTTCAGTTGATGACGCCGGCGCTTTTCGCGGCGGCGGTGTATTCTTCCGCGCGCGCCGCAAGCCATGCATCCATGTCGGGGCCATAGCCGATATCCAGCAGAGCGAAGCCGCCGTCCAGCATCTGCTTCTGGAATGCCGGGTCGGCGTTGATCTCGGCAATCATGTCCGACAGCTTCCGGCGGACGTCTTCCGGGGTTGAGCTGGGAACGGAAATGCCGCGATAGGCGCCGGAAACGATATCAAATCCAAGCTCCCTGAACGTCGGCACATCCGGGAACGACGGATGGCGTTCGTCCATGGCGACGGCAAGCATCCGGACCTTGTCTCCCTGCTTTGCGCCGACCGTCGTGTAACCCCACTGAGCACCGACCTGATTTCCGAGCAACGCCGTTGTCGAAGCGCCGGTTCCCTTGAAGGCGACATAGGTGGTCTCGACATCCGCAAGCCGATCGAACCGGACCTGCGCCAGATGGTTGGCGGTTCCCTTTCCGGAACCTGACATGGTCAGTTTTTTCGGATTGGCCTTTGCGAAGTCAATCAGGTCCTGCAGCGACTTGATATCGCTGTCGGCGTTCACGACAATCGCATCCGGAGTGTAGTGAAACATGTAGATCGCGGTGATGTCGTCGGTCTCGAAGCCGACGTCACCCTGTTGCGGCTTGATGACGATATGCGGAAGGTTGATGCCCATGATGGAATAGCCGTCGCCCGCCATCGAATTGAGCTGTGACCAGCCAACGGCACCGCCGCCGCCGGGCTTATAGGAAACCACCAGATCCTGGCCGAACTTGTCCTTGAAATAGGGCTGCTGCAACCGTGCCGTTATGTCTGACTCGCCGCCGGGGCCAAACGGGATCACATAGTCGACGGACTTGGCCGGAAAGTCCTCGGCAATTGCAGGAAGGCTTGCCAGTCCCAGCGATGCAGTGCCCAGCAAGGCAAAAAAAGCGTTTTTGATCATCATGTCTCCTCCATATTTGTGCTCAGCCCATGATCGGCTGAGGCGATTGGATTGCCTTATATAGGCGTTTTGACTCCAAGTTCTCCGGCGTAAAATTCCCTCGCATTTGTCGCAAACGCACGGGCTTTTGAGCAAAGCCCGACATCGTCGCCGACAAGCCTCGGAAAACCCCACAGGACCGTGTTGTCGCTACATAACCAGAACTGGAGGTTTGTATCAACCTTCGGGTGCAGTCCAATCCATTCCGGAGACACAGGTGACACTTTAGAGCGAGGGTGCCCTGGAAGGAGTGTAACGTTATGGATGAGCGGCTCAAATTCATCGTGCGGCCGACAACGCCTTCAGCAAGGCAACGCGCGACCACATTTTCGAAGACTTTGTGAAACAGATCGCTGTCCCGAAAACGACCGTGGCGGTTCTTGGAAAACGTCGTGGATACCGTTGGTGCTTTCGACGATCCAGCGGGCTCTTTTGCTCCGCAAGCCAGCGGCCGAGAACTCGCACCGTAATCCAGTCTCACCTGCCAGCGGGATGCGTTTATCCAACAAGACGGTATTGTCCCGCCTTGTTCCTGAGAAAAGGCAGACCTTTTCCCATGACGTCTTCGAAGGAGGC
>NZ_CFHWAF010000096.1:0-17824 GCF_984452065.1 Hoeflea sp.
ATTGGCTGCAATCAGCAGCAGCTTGCCATCCGCCGTGTCAAACACGTTGGAGGGCGAAACATTGGGCAAAATCGGCCCCGTTCGCTCGCGCACGTAGCCCGCGACGTCATATTCGGTGACGAGCGATTCCATCATATTGAGCACGGCCTCATAGATCGCGCTGTCAACGATTTGCCCTTTGCCCGTCCGCTCGCGGGCGTGGATCGCAAACATCGCGCCCATGCAGGCGTGAACCGCGGCCAACTCATCGCCGATGGAAATGCCCATCCGGCTGGGCTGGGTCGAGGGATCACCCACCACGTAGCGCAGCCCGCCCATCGCCTCACCAATCGAGCCATAGCCCGCGCGTTTCGAATATGGCCCGGTTTGGCCAAAGCCCGTCACCCGCACCATCACAAGACGCGGGTTGATGGCGGAAAGCTCCTCATAGCCCAGCGCCCAACGCTCCATGGTGCCGGGGCGGAAATTCTCGATCAGAATATCGGTGCTTTTGACCAGTTCGCGCACCACATCCTGCCCCTCTTTCTCGCGCAGGTTCAGCGTGATCGACCGCTTGTTGCGCGCAACAACCGGCCACCACAGCGACTTGCCATGCGGTTTCTCGCGCCCCCATTGCCGCATAGGATCGCCCACACCGGGTGCCTCGATCTTGATCACCTCGGCGCCAAAATCCGCCAGCATCTGCCCGCAGAACGGGCCCGCCAGAAGCTGGCCCATCTCCAAGACTCTCAGATCGCCGAGCGCGCCATTGCCAGTTGTTGCGGTCATCCCCATGTCCTTCGATTTCGCTTGAACTCTTCGTCCACTCGCGTATTTTGTATACCAAATTTCCATTAGGGAAGCAGAAATGTCAATATTTGTCGAGATTATCGAAGTCTCAGCCCGAGATGGTATACAGAATGAATCCAAAATTCTAAATTCGGATACGAAAATAGAGTTGATTCAGCGCGGGTTTGATGCGGGTTTGCGGCGCTTTGAGGTGACAAGTTTCGTCAACCCCAAGCGCGTCCCGCAGATGGCCGATGCCGATGAAGTGGCGTCTAAACTGCCTCAGTCCAGCGAAGCGCGCTTTATTGGACTTACCCTTAACAAACGCGGTTTTGACCGCGCGGTGGCCGGAGGATTGGATGAGGCGAACTTTGTCGTCGTGGCCTCGGATACATTCAACCGTCGCAATCAAGGGGTATCGACGGAAGAAAGCATCACCGCTTTTGCGCAGATCAAGGCCGCTAGTGAAGAAGAGATCGCCGTTGGCGTTACCATTGCAGCCGCCTTCGGCTGTCCCTTTGAAGGGGAGGTTCCGGTTTCGCGGCTGATGGAGGTGGTCGAGTCGTGCATGGCGCATGACCCGTTCGAACTAGCGCTTGCCGACACAATTGGCGTGGCCTCGCCCCGTGACATCACCGAACGGGTGAACGCCGTGCGCGCGGCATTTCCTCAGGTCAAGCTGCGCCTGCATCTGCACAACACGCGAAATACCGGCTTTGCCAATGCCTGGGCCGGGATCGAAGCTGGAGTCACAACACTCGACGCCAGCATCGGCGGCGTGGGCGGCTGCCCCTTTGCACCAAAGGCGACCGGCAATATCGCGACCGAAGATTTGGTATACATGCTTGAGCGCGCGGGCGTGCGGACAAACATCGATCTGGACAAGGCGGTGAATGCCGCGATCTGGCTGGAAGAGCAACTTGAAAGGCAAGTGCCGGGGATGGTGATGAAGGCCGGCGGCTTTCCCAAACGGAGTGCGGTGGCATGATGAATGGCAGCAACAACCCTCCTGCGATGGAGGCTATTTATCAAGAAATGCGCTCTCGCATCTTGGCGGGCAAATTCGCGCCTGGTGAACGTCTGGTGGAACAAGCATTGGCTGAAGAATTCAACGTCAGCCGGACGCCTGTGCGCGAAGCGATCCGTCGCTTGGTGCATGAAGGTTTTGTCGAGAAGGGTCCAGGCTACAGCACCCGGGTCACTGAGTTTCCTGAGGATGAACTGATACAGCTTTTTGAAATCCGGAGACGTCTTGAGAGTTTTGCCGCTGGGCGCGCTGCGAAAATGGCCAACGAAGCAGAACTTGCCGAGTTGCGCAGTTTGTCCAGACAAATGACCGCGCATACGCCGCCGAAAACCCCAGAAGACTTCAAGTTAATCACAACAGCGAATTCTAGGTTTCACCAGATTATCTACGAAGCAGCCCGCTCGCCCCGTTTGACCGCGCTGATCGCTTCGGCTGTCAATATCGGGGTCGTGGCGCGCACTTATCACAGCTACTCTGAAGCGGATCTGCTGCGAAGTGCTCAACACCATAGTGAAATCGTCGATGCCATTGAGGCTGGCGTGCCCGAATGGGCAGAAAGCGTGATGTCGTCCCATGTGCTTGCCGCTGCCGCTTCCGCGATGGCGCGCAGGTGACAAATTGCGTCCACTCAGTGCCTTGATTTGTATTGTTAAAGCGGTGGATTTCGATAAAAACTCCTGCCACAATATCTTGTGTTTGTGCCCTTTCATTAAACGCGCCCGGTGGGCGCGGTGATTGCCGGGAGGCTCTTAAGGCCGAGATATCGTTTCAAATGGGCGAACAACATCTCGACCTTCTTTCATTTTCGTCGCGCGCGCTTGTAGCTGACACTCCCGGCCAGGACACGCAGTTGCCGGCCAAGCGGTTCAACGGTTGAGACGGCAAGACAGAGGGATGGCGCATCGGTGCAGGCGGCTTTGATCGGGCATGCGCTGCAGGCTTTCTTGTCGCACTGATACCGCGTCAGCCGAAATCATGTCATGGAGCCGTTAGAGTATCGGACGCTCACATCATTAGAGCAAAAACGGAAGTTTTCTGTTTCACTCAGCACACTTATTCGGATCAGTGCTGGCTATGATCAGACATTGAAATTTCAAGAGGCACAAGAAATGGTAGCTACTCAGATAGGATCTGCGGGACCTTCAAGTGTATCACACAGTTCTCCATCGCCCAGAGTTCAGCCTTCGGTCAGTGAAAAGCCTTGCCGATTTGCTCACCCTGGCGATGACAATGTGCGATTACGCGCCCAACATTCGGGGATTTCCGAGAGACTCTACAATTTCTTCAGCCGTACCCGCGCAAGGCACAGCAATTGGAAACTGGCTCGCAAAACGACAAGTCTGAACAAATCTGAATCCAAGGCAACGAACGGTATTGTGGCGGGGCTGGTACGTGATGATTTCAAAAAGGTCTATCAAGGTTTTAAGCGACTGCATGCGGTAGACGCCAAAAAAGTTGAACTTGGGACAAACGACAAGAACGTTTCTGTTGTCAAAAAGCTTGCGAAAGATTGTGTGGCGCGTGTTCTTTCAACGGATGCACTCTTGCTTCCGGCACTGAAGAATTTCATGAAAAAGGGTGATATCAATGAATTGGTAGACCGCTATTCTGGACGTAAAACTCTTTTTCATAAAATGCTTGAGGGTTTGGAAAGAGCCAAGCTTATGCCGTCAAGTTACATCAAGGCAAGAAACGATAAGATTGAGGCGCAGCACGAGCAAATCAAAGCTTCCTTGTGTGAGTTGCAGAACGAATTGCAAATACTTCCGAAGGCAATGTTTAAACATGGAGAGCGCTATCGTGACGGTATCGGCGTGGTGGAGAATCAAAAAGAGGCAGCCCTTTGGTTTAAGAGAGCCGCTATGGCCGGTGATCGTGAGGCAATGGTAGAATGGAGCGATTGCGTTCGTCACGGGAAGGGCGTTGTGCAGAATACCATGATGGCAGATGTTTGGAGTGAGAGAGCCGCAGCGCCTGAAAACCCTAACGGGCCGGGGGTGCCCGCGTAAATCTAAGGTACGGACTGAACCGCCCGGGGTATTCTGCGAGAGTTTTACTCTCCGGCAAACCCGGGGGTGTGTTCCCCGTCAGCGACTGTGAGACAGATCGATTGTTTTGCTTGAGGAGGATTTCTTGCTCATCGTAACCACCAAGGAGTGAGATGAGCAAGAAATCCTGGCCGCATGAGACGGTCGAGAAGCATGTGAAGGACATCAAGCGTCGCATGCGCCGCAAGTTCTCCGCCGAGGAAAAGATCCGCATCGTGCTGGAGGGCCTGCGCGGCGAGTATTCCATCGCCGAGCTTTGCCGACATGCCGTTTGAAGCTTGCTGGCCGCTCTTGCATTGTGTCCGCTAGGGCTCATGCCTGGACGCCAAACCCTCTCGCGGGGTCCGGGAGGAACCGAATTCTCAGTCGCGAGAGGTCGGATGACTGGAACCGGGCTTGGCGGCCCGTTCCAAAATGGCAATACGGAGCTTGTCGAAGAACGCCTTCGGCAGATCGCCATAGACATACGCACCCTTGCGTCCCGGAATCGGTCTGAGATCGAAGCCGGGCCAAACAAACCGATTGAACTCATCAAATCGTACCCAGTGACGATCTTCATCGAGACCGAGGGACCTGGCAATGTCGGGCCGCGGTTGTGGCAGGCTCATTCAGCGAGACGACCATGTTCCGCCTCCGCGATATCCTGCAGGGCTTCGTCAGGTAGATTGTCGATGGAAAGGCCCTCCGTTTCACGGCGCTTCAGGGCCTGATAATGCTCAAATTCGCGCTGCGACAGGTAGGCGCCAACCGGTCGACCATTGCTGGAAACCGGAATTGCGCCTTGCTCGATGGCCGCATCTTTATAGCGACCGAAGTTGCGGCAGAATTCCGAGGCCGGTGTTGTGGTGGTTGACATGGATCACTCCTTGATTCTGCGCAATATACGTACTTTACGCAAAATCTGCAAACCTATGTGCGTCGCATGATGTCAATACTCCGATGCAAAGAGCAGGGTGAGGACGCGGCGGGTGAAACGCAGTTCCGTCGGATCGGACGAACCGTATTCACAGGCTTCGTCATAGAGATCGTGTCCAATCGCTTCCACAACGGGATTGCACCGGGGTTCGCGGGCGGCGCATCGATCTCGATGAGGGTCGCACCTTCAAGGGGATGGAAAACATGAATCTTCTTCATATTCCGATAACCTTTTCACAACTCGCTCTAATCCATGCGCCCTGGCAAGAAGGTTACAAGGTCTGGCAAGGCAATAAGGATGCCAAGCCGCAAAACATCGCTGAGGATAAACGGGGTGACCCCGATGAAGATGGTTGTTAGCCCAACCGTGCGCAGCACGCTCTTTATTACAAAAACGTTCATCCCCACCGGAGGCGTAATGAGGCCAAGTTCTACGGTCATCACCATGACAATGCCAAACCAGATAGGGTCGAAGCCAAGCTCCAGGATCAGCGGAAACACGATTGGCACGGTCAGCAAGATCATTGCGATGGGGTCGAGTACACAGCCAAGTGCCAAAAAGAAGAACAGCAAGACACCCAGAATGACATAGCGGTTGAGCCCGGTTTCGATGATGGCGTTCGTGAGGTTCTGCGGCACCTGGGTGATGGCAAGGAAATAGCCGAAGATGAGCGCCCCGATGAGGATGGTGAAAATAGCCGCCGTCGTGCGGACAGTATCCCGCAACGCGCAGATGAAATTCGTCCAGTTCATCCGTCGGCGAGCTAACGCAATGATGAATGCGCCTGTCGCACCCATCGCAGCCGCCTCGGTGGCCGTAAAGGCACCGCCATAGATGCCGCCGAAGATGAACACGAACAGCAGAAGGATGGCCCATACACCCCGCAGTGCTGCCAGACGCTCCGACCAGCGTGCCTTTTCAGCTGTCCGCATATCTCCTGCGGAGAACGCGGCGGCGACGCGGATCGTCGCGATGTACATCCCAGCGGCAAGTATGCCGGGGATGATTGCGCCAATGAACAGCGCACCAACGTTCTGCTCCGTTAGAATTCCATAGAGCGCGAGGGGCACTGAGGGCGGAATGATGATCCCCAGCGTGCCGCCGGCAGCGATAACACCGGACGACAGTCGTTCTGAATAACCAAGCCGCCGCATCTCCGGGAACGCAACTTTGGAGAAAGTTGCGGCTGTTGCGACAGATGAGCCGCAAATCGCGGCGAAGCCGGCGCAAGCGCCGATCGTCGCCATGCCCACCCCGCCCTTGCGATGGCCAACGCAGGCGGCAGCGAAGGCAAACAACTCCCGGCTCATACCCGACGCGGTTGCAAATGCACCCATCAAGATGAACATGGGAATGAGTGCCAGGCTGTGATACGTCGCCGTCGAGATGGGTGAACTGGACAGAAGGTTCAGCGCGATATCCCAGTTGAAACCGGTGACCGCCGCAAAGCCTGCAACGCCCGCTATTCCCATGGCAAAACCGATTGGCACGCGCAGCAGCATCAGCACAAAAAGAAGGCCGAAACCAAAGATGGCAATGAGGTCACGATCCATATGGGAAGTCCGTAGCATAAGGTGCAACGCCCCTGACCAGCGACCAAGGGAGCCGAGCATGAAACTGCAAGAAAAGAAGCAACTGATTTCCTTTTCGCGCCGGCTTTGGACAAACCATCATTTGAAGCGCGGCGCTAGAGCAAGCTGAACGGCATTTGTCCGGCACAGCTAATCGCTTGTCAGTGGTTCTGGGATGGTTTCGACCTTACCGCTCGCCACACGGACAAGACGGGCAACAGCGAGCACTTGCGCGAAGCCAAGGCCCAGCAATGCCAGTGTGTAGAAGCCTGCCACCGGCAAGTTCAGATCGATTGTGCCGACATTCGCTTTCCATGTGTCGATCACCTTCTCCGAAAACTGCCACAGGAAAAATGCAAGCGCGATGCAGATCACCAGATTCGCAAAAATATCGAGCATATACTTCACCGGTTGCGGTGAGATCGTCCAAAGCGCGTCCATTGTAATGTGCTCACCGCGGTGGCACGCACTTGCAAGCCCCCAGAAAATCACAACTCCCAAGAGGTAGCGGCTACCGTCAAAGGCATCGGGTATTCCTGTGTTGAACGCATAGCGCGCGCCAACGGCAGAAAAGGACAACACCGTCACGACGAACAGGAGTATCGCTGCGGTGTTTTCCACCGCGGCGGCAAAGCGGGAAAAGACTGTCGCAGCCATAAGCCTAGTTTTCGCCGAAGGCTGAGACAAGCTCCCGGTAGGCGGCTTCGCCATCGTAGCCGGCCTTGTTGGCGGCGGCTATCCACTCTGCCCGAACCGGTGCAACAGCGTCCTGGAAAGCTTGCAATTGCCCCTGCGTGGGCGTGTTGAGTGTGTTGCCCTGCTCGATCAGACGTTCTCTGCCAGCCGCTTCCGTTGCAAGCCACCCTTCGGAGATATGCGCCGCCCACTCACTTGTGCAGTGGCTGTCGACAGCAGATCTTGCTTGCTCCGAGAGGCCATCGTAGGTGCTTTGGTTCATCACGAAAGCGAAGTTGTTGAATGCCATATTGATATCGAGATGATTACTGACCACGTCGTTGATCCCAAAGGGAAAGAGGCTGGCCCAAGGGAACAGGATCGCATCGGCTACACCGCGCTCCAACGCCTCGCGGCTGTCGGGTGCGGAGATCTGGATGTTCGTCGCCCCCATCGCGCCGAAGTAGTTGGCCAGAGTCCGGTTCGGCAGACGGATACGCATTCCATCAACATCTTCCGGAGCGAAGACCGGTTCATTTGAGTGAAGTGCGTAGAGGCCGCCATTGAAGGTGAGGCAGAATTTCACCTCAGCCATCTCCTCATCGGCATATTGACGGTACCATCCGTCAAAAGCTTCGGTCCGCGCCGTCACCGGATCGTCAATAAGAAACGGCAGTTCAGCGACGCCGATCATCGGGAAGCGGCCGGGCTGATAACCGGTGTTGATGAAGGCTAGATCGGCGATACCACTCGCGGCCATATCGTAGTGGTCGCCGGGAGCGCCAAGCTGACGGGCGGGGAACACTGCGAACTCGATCTCGCCGCCCGATGCCTCGGCGAGCGATTCCATCCACATGGGGAACACGGTTGTATTCAAGACGTGTTGAGATGGTAGCCAATTGGCAAAACGCAGTTCCTGCGCGGTCGCCGATGTCGCGATAAAACCGATAGAGAGCGCCACAAGAACCGACTGTGTTGATATCTTCATTGGAGTTCCTCCCATTTCCATGTGAAAGGCTGCACTTTGCGTTCAGCCCGAATTTTTTGCCGATAAGAGCCCGTAACGTCATGATCTCTCATGAGACGTTCGGTCCCGGACGATGGCTATGTTCAGAAGGGCCTGTCGGCGTTCTTCGGTCACGACGCGAATTGCACGCTCGAGGGCATCGGGCAGATCAACCCCGTCCATCACTGTCTCTGTATAGGCTCGGCTTGCCTGCGCGGTTTTCGTGAAGTCAGGGCTGGGCCGAAGGGATGTAATGGGCACCTCGTTTGCCATCGGCGCGAGCCCTTGTTGGTAAAGCCCTTCGACCGAATGGCGCACGGCGCCCCATTCCTCATTGTTGAGAACCAGAACAAGGACCGGCAATCCCAACGCTTCGGCTATTTGATGGCACGCGGTCGGGTTCGCAAACATGTAGGAGCCGTCACCCAACGTCGCGACAACGAGGCGATCAGGGGCAGCAATCTGGGCGCCCAGAGCGGCCGGAAAGCCCCAACCGAGACCCCCGGAAAAAGGCTCCTGGAAATAGCTGTTGTGCGCATCGAGATCGAGTGGAGCCAGTGGAGCGCCGAGTTCGTGAAAAACCGTCGCCGGCCGGCCCTTCAGTGCACGCCCGAGACAAAGACTTACCCAGTCCTTCGTCATTGGTGCTCTTGCGCCGCGTTCTGCGCTAAGGAGCACTTCGGCGCGCAGATCAGCCGCCTTGGAAGTGATTGCATCACGTCGTGTCGAGAGCATTCTCGATTGCGCTCGGGGGCTGCCCATCTGAGACATCAGCGCGGCCAGAGTTTCCGCCGTCTCGCCCGCCAGCGAGATGTCGGCACGGAAGTTGCGCACTGGCGTGCGGGCGAACAGCGGGTCAGGCCCGAGATGGATGACGGTTACATCATCTCGCAAGACAGTTGCATCCGGCCACCAAGGCGCGAGGCTGTCGATGACAAGCACCACATCGGCCTCAGCAAGCAGCTCGCGTGGATCCATTCCGACATTCATTGGATGATCCGCCGCAAGGCTCAGCCGGTTTGCCCAATATTGGCACACCGGCAGTGCCCAAGCTGACACGAATTCTGAAAAGGAATCGAAAATCCCGGTGCTGCCCAGTCCGCGCTGAGCGATGACAAGGGGGGTCTTGGCGCGCTTCAACGCCTTCACGCCATCCGCCAAAGCTTCTGGATCGACCGCTGTCTTCGCCGGGTTCATGATCGGCTCCGCCCGTGCAGCATCCACCGAGATTGGCTCGCAAAGAACTTCCCGTGGCAAACTGAGGTACACAGGGCCGGCTGGTGTCGAGTTCGCGATGGCGGCTGCGCGGTCAATCAACCCCGGCAGTTGCTCAGGGAAGCGGAGCTCATAGTCCCATTTCGACACTTCGCGAACCAGTGCAGCCTGATCGAACATTTCTTGCCCCCAACCGATCGGAACAGTGCGGGCCCCGAAGCGCCCTCCCTCCGCCACTGGTGTACGGCCTGACATCATCAGCACCGGCACGTTGTCGCACGCAGCATTGATCGCCCCCGTCGCCCCGTTCGCGAGACCGACGTTGGTGTGCAAAATGACGGCCTGCATTTTCCCCGACATCAGATAGTAGCCATGCGCCATGCCCAATGCTGCATGCTCATGCGGGCAAGTCACCGGCGTCGGCAGGTCCATGCCTGCCTGTGTCGCTTCGATGAGCCCCTCGATGATCGGCGGGAAGTCCGTCCCGGAGTTTGCGAAGACGTACTCGACACCAACCGATTTAAGCTTGCCGAATAGCGCTCCACCTGCCGACACGATGGCCTCTGCCTTGAGATCGCTGACGTGTTCCAACATGAAGTCCTCGGTGTTACGTATTTGCATGGGTGGCGTTCCGCCCCCTGCTGGCCTGCCTATCGGCGGTGGCATTTTCGTTTCACAGGCTGGTTCGGGATATGCGCACCGCCAAGACATGCCTGGCGATCTGGCAACCCATCAGATCGGATAATGCTGTGTGGGGTCTTCGATCGTAATCCACCGCAACTCGGTAAATTCCGCAATGGCCGCCGAGCCACCGAACCGGCCATACCCGGAGCGCTTTGTGCCGCCGAAGGGCATTTGCGCTTCGTCGCCAACCGTTGGCCCATTGATATGGCAAATGCCCGACTGGATGCGCTTGCCAACCTCAAGAGCACGGCGTGTGTCGCGTCCAAAAACAGAAGCCGTCAGGCCGTACTGTGTGTCGTTGGCGACCCGCACCGCTGCCTCCTCATCCGAAACGCGGATGACGGTGGTGACCGGGCCGAAGCTTTCGTCTGAATAGATCGCCATCTCTGCCGTCACATGATCGAGGATGGTTGCCGGCATGATTGTACCTTCCCTGGGTGCCCCACCGGTGAGCACGGTCGCGCCTTTGGCAACGGCGTCTTCAATCAACTGCTCAAGTCTATCAATGCTTATCCGGTCAACGACCGAAGCAAGATGCACCTTCTCGGAAGGCGGCCCGGCAACAAGCGCCTCGGCCCGCTCCTTGAATCGCGCCACGAAAGCGTCGGCGACTGGCTCAAGAAGAACGATCTTCTCTGTTGACATGCAGATCTGGCCCTGGTTGAAGAAAGCCCCGAAGATGGCGGCGTTCACCGCGCCCTCGATGTCGGCGTCCTCAAGCACAATCTGTGGTGCCTTACCCCCTAGCTCCAGGAGGCACGGTTTGAGGTGCTTGGCCGCTCGCTCGGCAACAATCTGCCCGACCTTCGTGGATCCCGTGAAGTTAATACGCCGCGTCAAAGGGTGATCTATAAGAGCGTTCACAACCTCCGGTGCGTTCTCCGCCGCATGGGTCAAGATGTTGAGAACACCGGCAGGCAGTCCACCCACAGCCATGGCATCGCCAATGAGGCGGTGCGTAGCCGGACACTTCTCGGAGGCCTTCAAGACCACCGTATTGCCACACGCGAGCGCCATTGCGAACGCGCGTACGGCAAGAATGACAGGCGCATTCCATGGCGCCATCCCAACCAATACGCCGACCGGCTGGCGGTAGCCCATAGCCATTGACCCTGGCTTCTCAGAGGGAATGATCTCTCCCTTAATCCGGGTCGTCATCGATGCTGCTTCTCGCAGCATGTTGGCGGCCAGCATGACGTTAAAGCCGATCCATGGCGCGGTGGCGCCGATTTCCTCACCGCCGATTTTGATGAACTCAGGCGCCTTTGCGTCCAATGCGTCGGCGCACGCATTCAAAATTGCACGCCGTTTTGCCGGACCAAGTGTGGACCAAAGCGGAAACGCTGCCGCACAGGACTTCACCGCTCGATCCACATCAACGTCCCCTGCAGCGGCCGCGGTGGACACGACCTCGGCGTCGATGGGGCTTTGTCGGTTGAATACCGACCCTGCAGCAGCCTCGACATTTTCGTTGTCGATGAGCAGTCCTACCCGCATGGCTTCCACCTTTATCTCACATATAGACATTAAAATCACCATAAGTAAGAAAATTGGAATAATCAATCAATTATATGGGCATTATAGCTCACTATGTGAGATTAAGTTTGAATTCGCTGTAGTCGAGCGATAGGCTCACGATAGGGGTGCGAACATAGGGTGAAGGGTCAGGGACATGTCGACGAAAGCAAACGAGTCCGTTCTGAAATGCTTCGAGATTCTTGGGTTGATCGAAAGTGGCCGCCCCGAGATCAGTGCAAGGACGGTTGTCAACGAGCTCGGTCTCAAGCCGGCAACGGCCCATCGGTTTCTCGCAACATTGCTCCGCGTGGGAGCGCTGGCGACTTACCGACGCGGCAGCTACTGCATAGGTCCGCGGATCTGGGAGCTCGGCCAGATCGAGCAACTTACAAATCCGATGGCCAATGTGGTTAAACCGGTGATCGACGCGGTTAGCCAGGATCTCAACGAATCGGTGATGGCAAGCAGGCTGTCCCGCGCCGGGCCGATTTGCATGGCGGTGGCAATTCCGAACCGGCCGTTCAACATTAACATCAAGGTCGGAACAATCTTGCCCCTGCATTCAACCGCTCAAGGCAAGCTCTGGCTTGCTTCGCTCTCGGCCAAAGAGCGCCGCGCCCGACTTGGCGCTTATCGATTGGTTGCGACAACGGAAAATACGCTCCACGATCGCAAGGCGCTTGAAACTGAGCTGGAGCTGATCCGCTCCCGCGGCTACGCGGTGAATCGCGGTGAGAACGAGTCCGACATCGGAGCCGTTTCGGTGCCCGTTTTTGATGATCAAGGCGAGACCATCTTGTCAATCTCACTGTTTGGTCTCGTTAGTCGTTTCAATGACGCTTTCATCGCAGCGGCCGTGCCGCGGCTCAAGCAGGCCGCCATAGAGGTTACAAGAAAATCGCAATGAGGGAGCGCTGGATGAGCAAGGCCGGGTCAGAAACCAAAATCGCCACGGCCAAATGCGTCAATATAATAGCGCAACGGATAGCGGCGCCGAGCCGCTCGACGAAGCGCTAACGCGGATAATCGCGGAAGCTGACCGGGTGCCTTTCCTATTCCCTCATCTCTCTTTGATGCAGGGTCCGCCCGATGATGTTCATGAGCAACTGCGCTGCAAGGATCTGGGTTGATCCTGTTTGGTCATAATCGGGCGCGACTTCCACAAGATCCAACCCGACGATGTCGCCGCGCTTGACGAGGCCCGCCATCAGTTCCAGCACTTCATAGTAGACGAACCCCCCGTGGCTTGGGGTGCCGGTGCCCGGTGCGACCGATGGGTCGAAGGCGTCAATATCGATGGTCACATAGTAGCGCACGCCGGACGGGATGCGCGCCAGCATCGCGTCGATCCCCATTTTGCGGACCTGACGCACCGATTGAATGTCGGCCCCCATGTTCCGGGCATCCACATAGCCGTCACGCGCGGTGGAAGACACGTTGCGGATGCCGATCTGACTCAGCCCGGTGACATAGGATTTCTCGGCAGCGCGACGCATCGGATTGCCGTGACCGTAGCGTACGCCATGCCGCTCGTCGACGAAATCGAGGTGCGCGTCGATCTGCACCACATGGATCGGGTCCTGGTCATCAAAGGCGTTGACGCAGGGAACGTTGACCGAGTGATCGCCGCCGAGAATCACGGGCAATGCGCCTGCCTTGAGAATCTTGCGAACGCCAAGTTCAATGTTGGCATGGCTTTTAGCCGTGTCGGTATGGACGATATCGGCATCGCCGATATCGACAATGGTGACCTTCTCCGGATCGAGATAAGTGACGTCATCTTCATGGTCGTAAGCCCCGGCATGGCCGAAAGAAAACAATGTCGAGGCTTCGCGAATGGCGCGCGGCCCCATGCGTGCGCCAGACCGCCACTGGCACCCGAAATCAAAGGGAGCGCCCAAGACCGCCACATCAGCTTCAATCGCGTCCCAGTCCTCGACATACGGATATTTTCCGAATGTGCAGATCCCGACAAAGGGGAGGTTCAGGCGGCCGGAGTCATAGCCATGTTTGGACATTTCGCTTTCCTCTTGTTCATACCCTGACCGGCTCGGCGTATTGTGGCATTTTCACCCGACGCGGCGCGTATGTTCCGTTCCGTGTGACCTTTTCGACATGCGCCGCGATTTCTTCCATCGGGGCGAACCAAACGTCGCCGCGGCTGAGGACCCCTTCCAGGAAGTCGGCGACAACGTCCCACCGCGACAGCCGTCCCGTTGCAAAGGGGTGAACCACCGGCACCCATAGGCCGCCGTGACGATAGGCGGATTCGAACTCCTGCGCGAACGCTTCCCACCCGGTGCGCGGTGCGCGGATTGGCATCATGTAGTCGAGATCCATCGACTGTACATATTGCGGCCAGTCATCGAGCCCCCAATGCGACGGCAATTCGACAAAGCGGCCGTTGCTGGTTTCGATCCAGTAGGGCACGTCATCGCCCATCAGCGATGCGTCATAACGAAAGCCGCGTTCGACCAGCAGATCGGCGGAATGGTTTGAGAAGTTGTAGAGCGGCGCGCGCCAGCCGCGGGGGCGGGCCCCCGTCATCCGCTCGATCACCTCAGTCGCGCGGTCCATCCACAAAGCCTGTTCCTCGCAGCTCTGGCGCACAGGGTTTTCGTGAAGATATCCGTGATGTCCGATCTCATGCCCGCCCTCAAGCATGGTCTCAACGGCCTGGGGATATGTCTCGATACACCAGGCCGGGACAAAGAAGGTCTGTTTGATACCCAACCGCCGATAGGTTTCGACGATGCGGGGCACTGCCACCGTCGGCCCATATTGCAGCATCGAAATCGGTGAGACGCGACGATACCCATCCTTGGGGTGGTCAAGATGAATGAGGCTGTCCGCGTCCATGTCAAATGTGACGCAGCAGGCGCATCTTGCACCGTTTGGCCAGGGCACCGGATTTTGGATCATGTCTTGCTTGACCATCACTTGCCTCCCCGCTCATACCGTGTGCCGATGGCCGCCGGCGGACGCACCTTGCCGGCAAAGAGCACGAGCGCCAGGAACGAGGCCACGAAGGGCACCATGGAAAAGAGCTGATACGGCACATCGGGGCTGTTGAATTGCAGCCTGAGTTGCAAAGCGTCTGAAAGGCCGAAAAACAAGCACGCCAGAAGGGCCCCGATTGGATTCCAGCGCCCAAGAATGAGGGCCGCAAGTGCAATGAAACCCTTTCCGGCGCTCATGTGTTCGGTGAAGACAAAGACTTGAGAGAGCACCAGATAGCATCCTCCAAGACCGGCCATGGCGCAGCTTGCCAACACTGCGACGAGCCGAACCGTTGGAACACTGACGCCTGCGCTGTCGGCGGCAACCGGATAGTCGCCCACCGCGCGCAGGTTCAGGCCCCAGGGCGTTTTGAAGATGACCCACCACACCAGCGGCACCAGCAGGTACATCAGATAGGTCAGGAGGTCCTGATGGAACAAAACAGGCCCCAGAACCGGAATGGCCGACAGGCCCGGAATGACGATAGGCTGGAAGCCCGGCAGGGTCGACGTGGCGTCGGCTCCGAGGATCAGGCGCGCCAGATAAGATGTCAGGCCAAGCATCAATATGTTGATGGCAATGCCGGCAACAAGCTGGTTGATTGCAAGGCCGACGGCCAATCCAGCCAGGATAAGTCCCGCCACCATTGCGACGAAAACACCCAGAAACACCCCTGCATAAGGTGTCCCGATCAGATAAGCGCCGACAGCTGCACCAAATGCGCCGCCGAGTATGCAGCCTTCGAGCGCGATGTTGAACACGCCCGAGCGCTCCGCGATTACGCCGCCTACCGCGGCAAAGATGATCGGGATGGAAAGGCGCAGACCGGTCGACAGGAAATCGGTCAGAGCCTGCGGGTCGGTGAGGAACTCAATCATGTCCCGTCTCCGTTCCTTACGCCGTCAAACGTATCGCCCACTTCGGCGTCAAGGCGGCGGCGACGGCGTATTAGGCGGGCCGCCCATCTCTGAGCGTCGTACTTCAGGCCCAGGCTCGCGGCGACAAAGATGATCACGAGCCCCTGAATGGCCTCGATGACCGTGCTTTCCAGCCCTACGGCCCGCTGCATGACAAGCGCGCCCGACTTAAGGCCCGCCAGGAAAAATGCGGCGACCGGCGCGACCAGCGGGTTCACCATGGCCAGGAAGGCCACCACAATCCCATCAAACCCGTAACCAGGGGAGAAATTGTGGAAGAGCCGGTACTTCAATCCAAGAACCTCGAATGTACCGGCCAGACCGCCAATGGCGCCGGCCGCGAACATCACACCAACAATGTAAGGCTTGACCGGCACGCCGGCATATCTTGCCGCGGCGGCGTTCTTGCCGATCATTTCGAGTGCGAATCCCGCCGTGGAATAGCGAAGCAGGATAAACATGGTCAGTGCGAACCCCAGGGCGAACACAACGCCGGCATGCGCATCTGTTGCCGGCATGATCCAGGGCAACCAGAGCTCCTGGCGGATTTCTTCCGAGTAGGGGTAGGGCGCGCCCTCCTGCATCATCGGCCCTCCCGCCACATAGCTGACGATGTTGATGGCGATGAAGTTCAAAAGGATCGTCAGGATCACTTCGTTCATGCCGTGATAGGCTTTCAGATAGCCCGGGATCAGCCCCCAGAAGCCGCCGCCCAACACGCCGGCGACTATACAGATCGGCACATGAATCCAGGCGGGCATTTCCGGCAACAGCAGCGCCGCCATCGCCGAAAACAGACCGCCCATATAGATCTGCCCTTCGACGCCGATATTGAGGAGACCCGCTCGCAAGGGCAGGATCACCGCCAGTCCGGCCAGTAGGATGGGTGAAGTCTTGACCAGCGTTCCGGCAAGGCCCCAATAGTCAAAATACGCGCCCTTGAAGAGCTCATAGTAGGCCGCAAAGGGTGAAACGCCCGCCAGCATGATGAGTCCTGAGCCGACCAGCAGCGCAAGCAGAACGGCCCAAACCGGCCGAAGAGCATAAATGTAACGGATTGCGGAGAGCATTATACGGCCACCTGTGCCGAGAGCCCGCCCATAAGCGCACCGATACGCTCGTCGGTCACTTCATCCGGTGTCAGCGTTCCGGTGATTTGACCGGCGCACATCACGGCAATGCGGTCGGCGACCGTCATGATGTGCTCCAGCTCCGTTGAAATGTAGAGAATGGCTTTGCCGGCGGCCCGCTCCCGCATCACCGAGCGTTGCACTGTCTCAATCGCGCCGACATCCAGGCCCTTGCAAGGCTGCATGACGACAAGGACGCGCGGGTCACATTCCACTTCTCGGGCGAAGATCAACTTCTGCTGGTTTCCGCCGGATAGAAATCGCACCTTCTGATCAATGGATTGCAGGCGTACATCGTAGCGATCGACCCATTCCTGCGCGGTCGCGCGGGCATGCGACCGGTCCAGGAGCCCATTGCTCGAGAAAGGCGGGACGCGAAAGTCACGCATGATTGCGTTGTGCACAACCGGGAAGTCCAGAACCAACCCAATGTGATGTCGGTCTTCTGGCACATAGGACAGATCGTGCGTGTGGCGCCGGGCATGAGCTGAGCTTTTGGTAACGTCCACGCCGTCAATCGTGACCGTGCCGGCCTCGGGCACATGCAGCCCGGCCACGACGTTGGCGAGTTCCGCCTGTCCATTGCCATCCACGCCGGCCACGCCCAGGACTTCGCCTGCACGGATGTCCAGGGACACGCCCTTTAGTGCTTCAATCCCGCGTGAATCGCGCGCGCGCAGTCCTTCGACGCGAAAAATCACCTCACCGGGTTTGGCGTCACCACGGTCCATCTTGTCATGGACCACCTCGCGCCCAACCATCAGGCGCGCCATCTCCTTGGCGCTTGAGCCGGCGACCCTGACTTCGGCGCTGACACGACCATGCTGCATGATCGTGACAGTATCCGCGACGGCCTCGACCTCATCGAGCTTGTGGGTGATGAAGATCACCGTTTTGCCGGACGCGCGCAGGCGTTGCAGGCCGTCCAGGAAGCTGGATATTTCATTCGGCGCCAGAACGCTGGTCGGTTCGTCGAGAATGATGATGTCCGCATCGCGGAACAGAACCTTCAGGATCTCAACCCGCTGGCGCATGCCGATGGGCAGTTTCCAGACCTCCTGGTGCGGGTCGATGTCGAACTTGTACTCTGCGGAGAGTTCCGACAGCCGCTGCTCGATGCGCTCCAGCTTCAGGGTCCAGCCCTGATCAGGCAGACCAAGCGCCACGTTCTCGGCGACGGTCAAGCTGTCCACCAGCATGAAATGCTGATGAATCATTCCAATCCCCATCTTCATCGCCTTTTTCGGTGAGGTGATGATGGCGGGTTCGTCGTTCAAACAGATTTGTCCCTCTTCGGGCTGATAAAGCCCAAAGAGAATATTCATGAGCGTTGTCTTGCCCGCGCCATT